>JBCQTK010000004.1:0-87664 GCA_047178665.1 Rikenellaceae bacterium
TGTCGACAATGTATATCTCTATGAGCTAGGTGAGTACACAAAACCCGTGAACGATGATGCCGTTGATGTAGAGGGCAATATGCTACTTGATGGTACATTTGAGGATGCTGAGGCGTTCGCATCGAGGTCGAAGTGGACGATCTACAACGGTGCCTCATTCATCTCGTATGACGATGACACAATCGACCTATTTATGGATAATGGTGGAAACGGAATGGCTCTCATCAGCGAATACAGCACAGCAAACATTGCGCAGGAGGTGACAATCGAGTATGGCAAAAAGTATAAGTTTGGCTTCACAGGTCGTATCCACTCGAAAGCAGGTAGCAAGTCGGGGGAGAATGAGATTACGACAGCTATCACAACAGGTCTGACGGTAAACCTTCGAGCTGGAGGTACAGGTGTAGGTATGGAGTACACCGACCACAAACAGGTTATTTCGAGCTGCACAGATACTAACCTTGAGGTCGAGATCGACACGACAGAGAATGATTGGTCGAAGTATCAAGATGCTAACGGCAACATAACCCTACGAGTTATTATCGTGAAGCCTACTGGCAACAGCAACTTCGCATATGTAGACAACGCATATCTGATTGATATAACCGAATAACCTAAAAACCAAACAATATGAGAAGATTATTATATATAACTTTGTCCCTTGCAGCCCTCCTTACGGTGGGTTGTAAGAGGGATGACGTAGATGTTCAGGACTACGACTTGGGCATCGACAGCAACTTCGACACGGCGTATGGTTCGGCGTTGGAGTTTAGCGAAGATGAGCTGAAATTTGGCGACGTCAAGGCAGGCGTTGTGCTCATCGACGACGATGAGAGCAGATACCTAGAGAATCTCGACGACACGAACCTAGCGTGGTTTATGAACCGCACAGGCATCACAACGATGGATCTCGACACGAGCAAATTCGAGTTCGTGCCGATGCTCTATGGCGCAAGTAGCACAACAGCATTCACCGAGTTGATTAGCGACTACCTGACGCTTAGCGATGAGGAGGAGTCGATCAAGATGACAGCAGGCAAGATCAGCAAGGTGGCTGGATTCTACACCCCCGAGCTCTCGGCTGGTGCAGGTATCTCTGCGGCGGATGCTATCAAGTATTGGCCTGCGTTGATGGAGTTGGGTGTACCCCTCGCCTCGCCAGTTGTTGAGACAGCCAACGATGGGGATGTTAGCCAGACGTGGCTCTCGACATTTATGGGCTACATCGAAGAGTTTGAGTATCGTGTAGACTACATCTACATCCAACACATCCACGACGCTATCGACGCCGTGAGATTGCAGGAGAAGGTGGAGGCGGTGCACGAGCTCTACCCCGACTACCCTATCATCGTGGAGCTATCACTCCGAGACTGGGACACTACGGGCGAATATCTCTTCACAGAGGGAGAGGTGTTGAGCTATATGAAGGCTAACTTCAACTATCTCGACGGCGTCGATTACGTCTACGCCTATGCGTGGATCTCATACCCCGACGAGATTTCGGCACTCTTCAACGAGGATGGCACAAAAACAGCTGTAGCATACTATTTGGAGGAGCGCAATGACGACATTGTCTCTGACATAGCGCCTACATACACAACCAACCTGCTCGACAATTCGTACTTCGAGAGCGAGATAGATTGGGCAGATACAAAATGGATGCGCAGCGACGATGGCGTCTCGCAGATTGCGAAGTTGGACGAGACAACCCCATACGAGACAATCAGTGGCGACTACTCAGTCAAGATGGCAACAGATGCAACACTGCTCGCCCAGAACGTAGCAGTTGATGGTGGTGCGACATATCGTTTCGGAATGAGAGGACGTATCCAGAAAGAGGAGGGTTCACTATCGAACGCAGAAGCAGTAGATGGTGCGGAGTCACTGACAATCAAGATCTACTCGGGCGATGTCGACATAACAGAGGCTACGCCAAACTACGGCTACTTCTTCACCGCACAGACATATGTAGATAACGCAACACTACAAACTGCAAGCACTACAACGACAATCACCGCAGCAGCAAACACCGATCTCAACGCCACAATCACCCTCCCTACATATTGCGAGAGTGTGACAATAGTTGTCGAGAAGGCAGAGGGCTGCGTGGCATACGTAGATAACCTATATCTCATAAAGACCACAGATTCGACAGCGGCAATCGAGACGCCCAAGGGTGCAGAGAACCTCGTCACAAATCCTGACTTTGAGGATGGCGCGGATGATTGGTACCTAACAAAAGCGGTGGTTACAACAGATGATGTTATCCGTGGCTCGAACTCTATCCTCATAACAAGAGCAGGAACAACCAACGGATATGTCGATCAGCTAGTCCCCGTAACCCCAGGCGAGACCTATGTATTTGGTTTCACAGGTCGTGTTCAAGCGTCGGCAGGCGAGGTAGGATCGGCAAATGAAGCGACCAACAATGCGTGGATGACACTCAACCTACAGGTCAGCCGCGGAAGCACCACAAACGCCAACATCTCGACCACAGATCGCATTATGACCTCTGAGAATGTCACAGTCTATGGCGAGTACACAGTCCCTGAGACATACACAAACTCGACGATGAACATTCGTGTGATTCTAAATGGACGTGCGAGCGCTGATGCTGTAGCCTACGTAGACGACGTATTCTTCTACTCGAAGAGCAGTGTCGAGACAGAGTTCGCAGGTGGATTCTACTACCCTAGCGACGAGAGCAACTACTACGTAAATGGCACGTTCGAGACCTATCAGGAGACAGGCGTATATGGTGCAACAGCAGGATACTACCACTCGACTGTCGAGAACACATACTCTGCGACATCTGGATTTGGAGGCGACTACATTGGTCAACTCTCTGGCGGTAGCTCATACGCTAACTTGATCCAGACGTTCGAGGGTAACTTCAAGGCTGGCGAGCGTTACCAGTTCGGTATGGTTGGTTGTGCTACGACTGTTGGCGGTGGCGATCCTAACGCAATGTCGTTCAGGATGTTTGTGCGTGGCGTCAACAGCAGCAACGCAAATGTTACATTCGACACCTCTGCATTCATCTACAACAACGATATGGAGTATATCACAACGAGCGAGATTGTTGACGACTATGCAGGTGTGGTGACACTCCCAGCCTCATATACATCGTTGCAGGTGGTTATCGCAGGTGCTTCGACAACAAATGCGGATGATCTGGCTCACTTCGACTATGTATATTTTGTCCCATATGGTTCGTCGAACAATATGGGTGTTGGTGATGTCGAGGAGAGCGCATATAGCGACCTCGATGCACAGGAGGCATATCCAGCAGGCTACAGCGACGCTGCGGCATACAATATAGTTGATGGTGAATATATCTCGTCTATTGACAACACAACGGAGTTGATTATCATTGAGAATGTCACAGCAGGTGGTAAGTACCGCTTCGGATTTACCTCGACAGCTGCGGTCGATCTATCACTTCGCAACGTAGTGGGTTCATACGGCAACTACGACTACGACACCGCGATCCCTGCCAGCTACTACAACATCTTCTCGGAGGATAGCGCAGGCGTAGCAGGATATATGGAGATTCCAGCAAACGTAGATAAGGTGGCGATGTATGTATCGGGAGAGAGCAAGTTGACGAATATCTACTTCGCACTCGTCGACGATTGGTATGATACGGCTGGTAACACAGCGTTACACACGCAGGTTGATTCTGACGACAACGGCTACTACGACGCTATGGGTACAAACCTACTTAAGGATGGAGGATTCACAACATCGAGCGTTTGGGCGTTCTCGGAGACGGGCGCAGAGCTCTTCGAGGAGAGGATGTTGAAGCTCACAAGCGGCGGATATGTGTCGCAGGATGTCACGGTTATAGATGGTTGTACTTGCGACTTCGGATTTGAGGGTCGTATGCAGGGTGCGACGATTGGTGACGATGTTGTGACAATTGAGATCTACGATGGAGAGACTCTTTTGAGCAGCAAGACTATGGCAGCTGACGCAGATACATTCGTCTTGATCGAGGATGTAACAATCCCCGATGGTGTGACAACCGTAATGGTTAAGATCTCGATGAGTGGCACGACAGCCGATCTATACGCATATGTAGACAACGCATTTACTGTTATGACATCGAGTGGTCTAGGCTACCCTATGCAGCTCGACATTGATGGCTCGATCGAGGCTAGTTACAACATCAGCGACTTCTCGAACTTCCTCACCGACGGATCATTCAGCGCGAATGGCGGGAACTTGACGTTGGGCGATAGTGCGATCGTAGATTCTGAGATCACCACAACTTCATTCGGCAAGATGCTGGAGGTTGCGGAGAGTGAGACGGCGAAGTCAGAGACGATAGCGTTCGATGGCTACCAGAGCTACACATTCGGATTCACAGGTCGCGTGGCAGATGCTGCGGACGCCGTGAAGATGGTTATGTACAACGCGGCTAACGACATAACTCTAGCTACAGCCTCGACAAACGACACGACGGAGAGCGGAGCACACGCCACAGCGACCTACGCCAACCCTAACGACGGATCTGTAGAGAGCGTCTACTTTCAGATCGAGAAGTCGGGCTCGGCAGGTGTGGCATACGTAGATAACGCCTATGCAGTGCAGACCGAGGAGCAGGTGAGCGGCGATATACCAACCGACCAGGCTGGTATGTTGGCAGCCTATCCCGATGGACTCGACCCTGACGATTCTCGCAATTTGGTTCTCGATGGAGGATTTGAGTTGTATGCACTAAAGAGTACAGCGTGGACTATAGCAAACTCAGCTACGATCCTCTCGTCATCGACACTAATGAATGATGGTTCGACATCGAACATATTATCCTTGACAGGTGCGACGACAACGAATGTTGTTCAAGAGATCTCTGTAACTCCAGGTGCATCGTATCGTTTCGGTGCTACCGCTCGTATTGTCGATGCTGACGGAAATGCCGTGACAAATGGTAATACAACAACATACATCAACCTTGTGATAAAGAGTGCCGCAGATGGTACATACTCTGCAAATGCAATGCTCTCAGATTACGATACATACGAGACTTCTGATTTGATGAGTGAGGCTGGTTACTTCTACGGATCTACAGCAACAGATATTAAGGGCGTTATCACAATCCCTGATGATCTATCGAAGATCCGTGTCGTCGTAGCGAAGCCAGCAGGATCAAGCGAGACTAGCACAGTTGCCTATGTCGACAACATCTACTTCGCTCTTGTTGACGACTACGACTTCTCGGCAAAGGATGAGACAGCGCCAATCGAGCCATCTGGCTACAGCTACTCGTCAATTGTCGACGTCGACCTAAATGAGGTTGCGAACTACGACTTCTCTAGCACAACAGGCTGGTCGGGCGATGGTGAGTACTTCGCGTTGGAGTCATACAATGGTAAGACACTCTACAAACTTTCGGGAGCAAGTGGCTCTATCACCTCGACATCGGCAATAACTCCAGAGGCAGGTACGGTGAACTTCGGATTCATTGGTCGTCTCGATTCTGGAACATCTGTTGTGATGAACCTCGTGGATAGCAGCGGAGCTATTATGGCGAGCACAACAGCTATCACGACAACAGGCGTAGATACAGCAATCTCTGCGTCATACACAGCTTCGGGCAGCGAGACACTCTATGCGCAGATCCTCTACACTGGTTCTAACTCAGTGGGACGTGCATACGTGGATGATGTCTATATGATCCCACCTGTAGCTAAGATCGCGCCAGTAGCACCATCAGGCTACGACATCTATGCAGTTCTTGGCGAAGAGAGCAACCTAGTTGCCAACTCTGACTTCGAGAGCCTCGACAGCTGGACAATTAGCGGCACAGCATACCAGAGCCTCGACACAACCAACAGCAATGCGCTTTGCCTTGATGGATCGTCAGCGGTGAGCACTGCGGAAGTGAGTGTTGTGAAGTACTCGAAGTATCAGTTCGGATTCGCAGGACGCGAAGGCAACCTCACAATGCAGCTAATCGATCAGAGTGGCAACATTGTGGCAACGACCGCGGCGATCACCTCTAGCACCGACACATACGAGTATGCGACCTACACTGTTGGCGAGACAGTAACATCACTCACCACACAGATCGTCAACGCAGGCAGCAACGCAGCCTACGTCGACAACGCATATTTGATGATGACATTCGACTCGACAGCAGTCACTGATACTGAGGCAGCAGCAGCCTATCCCGATGGAATTGTACTTGGCGATAGCTACTCTCAGTATAACAAGATAGGAGATCCAGGAGTTGAGGAGGCTGCCGCTGATGAAACAACAGGCTCGCTATCAACTGCTTCATACGCAACTTCTACTACAGGAGAGTGGTATAGAACATCAGCGTACGTATTTGCAGTCGACAACTTCGATATGAAGGGTGATGGTGTGACATCACGCGTATTCAAGTTCACAGGCGGAACAACAGCAAATGTTCTACAGAATTTTGAGGTCGAGGGTGGTTATACCTATAAATTTGGTATGACAGGTAAGGTTACTAGTGCAGACGGTGGAGAGACAACAGCAACAGTTCTTCTTACCATTAGAAATGCAAGCAACACTATCTACACGGCAACTTATGAGAATAGCAAATCGACAATAACATATTCAGATGGCGTTTATCATCTATCTGGATCTGTTTATATCCCCGAAGGAGAGACTACTGCACGTGTTGTAGTTGCTCGTTCTGGTGCAGCAACAGATATTGGTTATATCGACAACATCTACTGTGCAAAGGTTGTAGACTACTACGGCGGCGTTGCACCCGACTCTGAGCCCGACGAGGTAGCTGTTACATCTATCTCTATCACTTCGACAGGCGATGCAACGACGCTTGTGGAGGGTGAGAGACTCGATTTCGAGGCTGCTGTTACGCCTGACGACGCTACAAATAGCGAAGTGCAGTGGATATCAAGCGATCCTGATATTGCGACGTTCGATGGTTCGACCTTGACAGCAGTTGCTGTCGGGTCGACAACTATCACAGCGATAGCGACAGATGGCAGCAATGTAGTATCGAACGAGATCGCCATTGCGGTGTCTGCTGCAGAGGTGACAAATAGCGATGTGGCGGTTGATGTTGAGGATAATATGCTCCTCGACGGAGTGTTTGAGGATGAAGATGGATTTGCCGACAAGAACAACTGGGGATATACTCAATCAGCAACTTATCTCAAATATTCGGAAGAGTCTAAAGATCAATTTATGAGTAGTGGTGGAGATGGAATGCTCCTCCTAGCGCAGAATGGCTCTACTGGATATATTGCGCAGAACGTTACTGTAAAGAGAGATACCAAGTATAAGTATGGATTTACGGGGCGCGTTCACTCTGCTGATGGCAGTGCGTCAGGTGAGAATGCTGTAACCTCGACTACAAGTCACGTTCTGAGAGGTAGAATCCTGCTAGCAAGCAATACAGGCACATTGCTAGTAGACGCAGGAGATCTTTCGTCAAATATGGATACCGATGTATCGTGCGAGTTTGACACGAGCGATCTATCCACCCATTTTGGCGACAACGAGACCCTAGAGGTTCAGCTCCGCATCCAGAAAGTCTATGGTGGCGCAGCTAGTTATTGTGCCTATGTCGACAACGCATATCTGATAGAGATAGAGTCGGACGAGCCTAGTGTCGATCCTACGGCGGTTGCAGCGTTCTCAGCGTCGACTATCGAGAGTGCTGACAACTCATTGAGCGATGGCGGTTTTGAGGGAGATACTTCGTTGTGGACTTTGAGTAATAGTAATATAATTACAGATACAAGTTCGACAAAACTATTGAAGATGACTGGAGGTGAGGCGAGTGCTACCTACACATCGAACTTCACTGCTCGATATGATATTCCATCAACTGTTTCGGGAAATGTTGGAACAACAGATGGGGCTACCCTTGAGAGCGTAGGGCTATCTGGCAAGTCAGTTGTTCGTTTCGGATTCTCGGCTAGAGTGATGAACTCAGCGGATGAGAGCACTACGAACACATCGGTTAAGGCGTATCTTTACAAGAGCGACGACACACTTGTAGCTGCGACAGATGCTATATCGACTCTTAGTGACGAGAGTGTAGAGAGAACATATCTTGGCGATGCTGGTGACAGCTACTATATAGTTATAAAGAGTTCAACCACCGATAGCACGGATATTGTCTATGTCGATAATGTATATGTCACAGATCCGATGAATCTACTGTTGAATGGAGCCTTCGAGGCGGAGAGTAACACTACAGATGCTGGATGGGACAAATTCAATGGCTCTTCGGCAATCAAAGACTCCACATTTGCAACACTTGATGACAATGGAGATTCGGTGCTTGATGAAACTGGAACATCTATTTTTGGCGATGCAGGAGGTGACAAGATGCTCTACTTCCCAACAGCAAATAATATGTTCGACACTTTCACTGGCATTGAGGCTGATATTAAATATATTGCAGGATGCTCAGTATATGCAGATAAAAACGTAAATAGTATCGCGACAACCGATCCCTATATATTTGTAAACCTAAACACAGATTCAGGGGCGACAGCATATACTTACGCAGATTCAGGACTTATAACATCTGCTAGCGATTGCGATGTATTGACTCATATATCAGCTATTTACGCACCAACTTCTGCTGGTTCATTGAAGTTTATAATAATGAGAACTGGCGGTACAAATGACTCCGATTATGTCTATGTCGACAATGCCTATGTATTAAAGCTCGAAGACGCAACAACAGGTATCGAGTAGTAGATCCACAAAACAAAACCTATCTAGAGGGTGGTTGGCTGAGGCTGACCACCCTTTTTTTTCTCTTGTGCGTCGAAAACAGTGCTCAAAAAGTTTTGATTTCTCAACGGCTATTCGTACATTTGGATCATAAAGAATTTACAGTCCAAACACAATGAGTCATATAATCACGAGAGTTAAAGTTATAGCTCTGCTCCTATACGTAACAATCATCTCTGCTACAGCGGCAAATATCAACTTTGAGACACCCTTCAAAATATTAAACAACCGTGTGGGGTTGCCCTCCGACACAATCATTGAGATGTGTCACGACAAGAACGGATTCATCTGGATCGCCACAAACGAGGGACTCTGTCGTTACGACGGCTGCGACATAAAGTCATATTCGCCCCTGATGGTCGATGGCGCAGCTATAAAAAACACCAACATAAAGGGGTTGCATTGCGACACCGAGGGGTACATATGGATCGCGACAATCGAGGGGGCATATCTGTTCAACCCCGTGACGGAGTCGCTCTTGACAATCGACAACGACAGACTTAGCTCAACAAACATAACCGACATCGAGGAGGATCGTGAGGGCAGAATATGGATCGCTACACAAAAGCACATATTCAAAATCACAAAGCAAAATGGGGCGATCGAGAGCATCGAGGAGATGAAATATGTCGACCACTACACCAAACGACAAAACATAAGCAACCTATTTTGCGACTCGAAGGGCGATATGTGGATCGGGTTCTGGTCGAACGGTTTTATGAGACACAGAACCATTAGTGGCGAATTTGAGTTCTACTCCGAACCAAATATGCAGGGCATCTCAACAATATATGAGGATGAGGATGGCTCGATATATATGGGTATCTGGTCGGAGGGCATTGTTCGCATCGAAATATCGGACGATCCTCAAAAACGATTCTCGATCGAGAGGCTGGACTTCCCCCGCAAATCTCTAAATCTCAACAAGGCGATCGTTAAGTTTATCGAACGAGACAACACTACGGGGTGTTACTGGGTCGGGACGCTTAGAGGTATATTCATTCTCAACACCCTGAACGACTGCACCTCTATGAGGGTCATAAACTCGGGGTCGATGTACAATCAACTCTCAAACGCAGAGGTGTCGTCGGTGTTATATAGCGATCAGGAGAACATACTTTGGTTCGGTACATTTGGCGGTGGCGTCTGCCGAATCAACCTAGAGCCGATATTTATTAGGCGATTCCTGCTCGATCACCTCAAAGACCTCTTTGGCAGTGTCACCGTGAGGTCAATCTACGACGATGGCAAGAAGCAGTGGATCGGAATCAAAGGGGGCGGAATGGTGATGCGAGATATATCTAGCGGCGAGTTTACGCAGGCATACCAGATCGAGAAATTCGAGGGGTTGCTCAGTAATGTTAACGCCGTCAATGCGATATATCCGATAAAGAGCCGTAGCGAAATATGGCTCGGCACACGTTACGGAGGTGTCATCTCCATCAAGGTTGACGCCGAGGGCAATCCGCAGAGCTCCACGCTCTTCAAAAATGGGGTGAACGGCGACATTGGAGCGAAAACAATCTATGCAATATATGAGGATCGGCACGGCAGGGTTTGGGTAGGTACAAACTCGGGGCTCTACTGTGCGGAGTATCGTGACGAAACGTGGCAATTCCAGAAGATTGCGCTGAATGATAAGTACCAGACAGGTCGCATAAATGCAATCGCGGGCGACAAGATGGGACGCATATGGGTAGCACTAAAATCAAAGAGCATATTGAGCTTTAGCGATAGTACTCCTCTCGACGACAACATCGACGCCGAATCGCACGCTATCAACGTGTGCAATATGACCCTAAATAGTGTCGAGACGATATATTGCGACTCAGAGTCGAGGGTCTGGGCAGGCACATCGGGGCTGGGACTACTTCTCTGCTCGAAGAGTAGTGGCGAGTTTCACCGCGTCGAGGAGCAATCGCTTGGGGAGATTACCATCGTTAACTCAATAATCGAGAGCGACGACAACGAGTTGTGGATAGCCTCAAGCAAGGGACTATTCCGCTGCTCGGGATATGGCACAGATGAGCTCTCAGTGCTGCAATATACATATGACGATGGATTGGCAGGCAACACCTTCGTATCGAATTCGCTCCACAAAAACACCAAGGGAGAACTCTATTTTGGAGGGTATAATGGATTCTCGGTTGTCAACCCCAAGAATAGCCACACAAACCATTTTGAGCCAAAGGTTGTGTTGACCAACATAACTGTCTGCGGAGAGTCGATAATGTATCCCAACATCGAGGGCGAGGCGTTTATTAGACGCAACGAGAGTGGCGAAGTGGCGGCTATCGAGCTGCCATACGACAGCAACTCCCTCTGCGTAGAGTTCTCGGCACTATCACACTCCAACTCCGACAAGAACAGATACCAATACCGCCTAGATGGTCTCAGCAGCGAGTGGCAAGAGGTGTCGGCACAGGATCGACAAGCGACATATAACAATCTCGACTATGGTCGCTACACGCTAAGGGTGCGGGCGACCAACGACAGCAATATATTTAGCCCTCACGAGTTGAGTCTGAAGATATATATCAAACCACCTATCTACGCTACGTGGTGGGCATATTTAATCTACATAATGGTAGTTGTGTTGATAATATATTTTGTAACAGTAACCGTAATAGAGAAGATCAGGTATCGCAACAGGCTACTAATAGAGTCCCACAAACAGCAACAGCTAGAGGAGCTCAACGAGAGCAAACTCCAATTCTTCACCAACATATCGCACGAGTTCCTCACCCCCCTTTCGATCATCTCGTGCGGCATAGAGGATATGGAGTCGCACTACCCCAATGATGCTGATAACTTCCACATTATGCGCAACAATGTATCACGCCTAATGCGAATGTTGGAGCAGATCCTAGAGTTCCGCAAGGCTGAGAGTTCGAACCTGAAGCTAAAGGTGGGGTATGGAAATCTCAAAATGTGGGTAGAGAAGCTAGCTCAGGAGAACTTCACACCACTCGTTCGACAGCGCAACTATGACTTCACGGTTAGGTGTAACAGCGAGTCAATCTATGGGTGGTTTGACCGAGACAAGCTCGACAAGATGCTCTACAATCTAATCTCGAACGCCATTAAATATAACTATGAGGGTGGGTTTATAAGGATCAATCTCGACGGACTACGCAGCGAGGGGGAGAGTAACTACTCCAGCATTCGTATCAGCGTGCACAACAGCGGCGGCGTAATCAGTGAGGAGCAGATGAAGAGCCTCTTCAAACGTTTCTACGATGGTGAGTTCCGCCGATATGGAACAAAAGGCAACGGCATAGGTCTCTCGCTGACACACAACCTTGTGGAGCTCCACAAGGGGACGATCGAGGTGAAGAGTAGCGAGGATAGTGGCACCTGTTTTATCATAACCCTACCCATCTCGGAGAGCGCATTCAGCGAGGAGCAGATCGACCGCCAGAGCTACAATGCTACGCAGCAAGAGGATCCAACGACAGATGCACTCGCCAACCAGTTCGCACCTATGGTCGAGGAGGAGGATGATCTGTCGGATGAGATACCCACACTGCTCTATGTGGAGGATGACACAGAGCTCTCGCAGATGATGGTGTCGTTGCTCAACCGAGAGTACAATGTTGTTCACGCACGCAATGGACGAGAGGGACTGGAGCAGGCTATAGCACTGAATCCCAGCGTCATAGTTAGCGACGTTATGATGCCAGATATGGATGGTTTCGAGATGTGTCGCAGCCTCAGGAACGAGATTGCCACCTCGCATATCCCGATCATCTTGGTCTCGGCAAAGATCAGTGCGGACGACAAGGTTGAGGGTCTCAAAGCGGGCGCACAGGCCTACCTGACGAAGCCCCTACAGCCCAAAGTTCTCTATGCGCAGATCGAGACATTGCTCAACAATCAGAGCAAGAGTCGAGGCGAGTTTAAGCACAACAAGAGTAACATTGCGATTGCCCAGATGGAGTACACGAGCGTAGACGAACAGCTACTGATGCAGGCGATAGATATTGTGACACGCAACATCGACAACTCGGAGTTCGAGATAAAGGATTTTCTGGATGCAATGGGTATGACAAACTCAATGCTCTATCGCAAGCTCAAATCGTTGACGGGACTCTCGCCCAACGAGTTTGTGCGCAACATACGCCTAAAAGCGGCCTACAACCTCATCACAGAGAAGTACGACTCTGTGACTATATCGGAGGTTGCCTACGCCGTAGGATTCAACATCCCCAAATACTTCACCCTCTGCTTTAAGCGCGAGTATGGATACACACCATCGCACTACAAAGATATGTTGATGGAGCAAAATGGTCGCGACGAGTAGCCTCAGAGTGACATTGACTAACATTGACAGACATAACTAAATTAAGGTATAGCGCTTTGAAAATTCACTTTCATAAAGCACTATACCTTAAATCTTCTGTAGAGCGAAACAGATCTATTCGACCTCCATCACGTCGACCACTACCTCGGCGGCACTCAAACCATCGACCTCGGCTCGTATGGTTATGTCACCCCCCTCTCGCGTCGATTGCACCATCAGCAGAGCCTTGCCGCTGAATGCCTTACGGCTATCGACCTTGTGGGGTGCGAGATCCATCACATCGCCATTCTCAACCCCTATGTTGCGCGCATTGTCGCTGAGGGTGAAGTGTATCAGGTGGTCGGCGTTGGGCAGCATAACCCCATCCTTGTCGACGATCGACGCCTCGCAGTGTATTACGTCTCGACCGTTTGCCCTCACCACACTCTTGTCCAGTGTTAGCTGCACTGCCGCTGCTTCGCCTGCTGTAGTGTAGCTCTTAGCTAACCGTTCGCCACTGTCGCTATAGGCAACAGCTGTTATCGTACCAGGTTCGTAGGCTACGTTCCACACAAGCTGTCGCTCGCGCCCCATCGTCTGCTTGCCCAGCGAGCGACCATTGAGGAAGAGCTCTGCAGCGCCGCAGTTGGTGTAGACCACAACGGGCACCACAACGCCCTCGCGTCCAGGGTGCGTCCAGTGAGGCAGCAGATGCACCATCGGCTCATCGCTCCAAAGACTCTGGTAGAGATAGTAGTGATCCTTGGGGAATCCGCAGAGGTCGATTATACCAAAGTCGGTCGTCCTAGCAGGGTATGCGAACGACTCACCGATATAGTCGAAGCCCGTCCAACGGAAGTTGCCAATGTAGTAGTCCAGCTCCTCGACACGATTCCAGTCGTCGCGCACACCGATGCGGACAATGGAGTTGTCGTACGACGATTGGTAGCACTTATCGACCCCATCGAAGAACTCCTCCTCTTTGAGGTGTGGGATCTTATATATCAAAGGCTCTAGTTGGGGGAACTGCGACGGATGCTCCCACGGCGCAGGGTTATCCTTGACCCTATACCACGTTCGAGTGCGGTAGACTCCGCGGCTCTGTAGCGTGTGAGTTATCTCTGTGCCGATTATCGCTCGCTCAGGATACTGCTCGTGGTGCGACTCCAACACGCCACGCATCTCACCGTGTCCGTTGAATCCCGAGATGTCGATGTGGGGGTACATATATCCTCGTCCCTGCGTAATTGCTCGCGAGTTATCTATCGACCTCACGAAGTCGCTAATCATCTTCTGCTGATCGCCCGTGAAGCCGTGCACCTCGTTGCCGATGCTCCACATTATCACCGACGGATGGTTGCGGTCGCGGCGAATGAAGTCGCTTAGGTCTCGCCTCCACCACTCCTCAAAGTAGAGCCCATAGTCGAACTCCGCCTTGGTGTCGAACCAGCCATCGAACGCCTCATCGAGAACCATAAATCCCATTGTGTCGCACATAGCGTAGAACTCTGGCGCAAAGGGGTTGTGAGTGGTACGGAGGGCGTTGCACCCCATATCCTTCAGTAGCTTCAACCTCCTGTACAACACATCGTTGGGCACAGCCGTCCCCACAGCTCCTGCGTCGTGGTGGTTGCTCAGCCCCTTGAGCTTTATCGACTCACCATTGAGGAAGAGCCCCTGCGAACCCCTCACATCGACGAAGCGTACGCCAAGCGGTGTCTCATATCTGTCGACCCACTGGTCGTCGAGATATAGGTCGCTCACCACAGTATATACATATGGGTTATCGGGCGACCACAACTGTGGCGACTCTATCTCGAACGTCTGCCCTACATTGGTCATCCCACCGACGAGAATTGTCGCTGTCGACGAAGTAGCGACAACTGCGCCATCGCGATCCACAATATTGCTCTTACATTGCAACTCTCCACAACGAGATGTAGGGTTCACAACCTCCAATCCGAGCTCCACAGAGGCACGATCTCTCCCGACCACAGGGGTCGTCACGGAGCTACCCCACTGCGCCACGTGCACCATATTTGTTGTCGTTAGCCATACGTGACGGTAGATTCCAGAGCCAGTGTACCATCGCCCCGATGGTGTCTTAGAGTGATCTACCCTCACCGCAATAGTGTTGTCGCCATCGTGCAGATGGGGTGTGAGGTCGTAGGCGAAACTAATGTAGCCGTAGGGTCGTTTGCCCAAATGCTCACCATTGATCCACACATCACTATTCATATATACACCGTCGAACTCGACATAGTACCGTTTGTCGGCAGAGGGCGAAAGGGTGAGAACCTTACGATACCAACCAATACCTGTAGGTAGAAATCCACCAGCTATGCCAGATGGATTCGCCTCATCATACTCGCCCTCTATGCTCCAGTCGTGTGGCAAACAGAGTTCCCGCCACTCAGTGTCGTCGTACTCCACACACTCTGCACCCTCGGCGTCGCCCAGTGCAAAACGCCAATCCATATCAATCGAGACCCTGCTGCGAGGCTCCTCCTGTGGCGCAACGACACACGACCAGCAGAGCAGAGCCGCCGCCAGCATCATCACACTACACCTATGTACGTTATTACTCTTTTTCATCTGCAAATATATTAGTCGAAACTTAAATTATAGCTTGACGGTAATTCTCTTTCCACTGAAGATTAGATCTTGAACTTCGCCACTCTCGACCAACTCTACAACTAGCGTCATTGGGCTCTTTTTGAAGTTGGTGTAGTTGTCCGTTGGGCTCTCGATCGTGAGCGACTTAGCGCTCTCGTCGTAACTAAATGAGAGCTCAGAGTAGATTCCCTCCTCATATTTGTAGCTCTTCTCATCATCGAGGTATAGCGTGAACTCGCCATCTGCGCCACCATAGATCTTGACTCGAATAGGCTCATCTGTCGGCTCTGTCGCATACTGCACAGCGCCTCCAAATGGTATTATAGAACCCGCCTTAATATATATAGGTAGCTGGTCGAGCTCTGCCGCTGCGCTGACGCACTCTCCACCCTCGTGTCTAGTGCCGCTCCAGTAGTCGAACCACACACCCTCAGGAAGATATACCTCCCTCGTGCGTGCTCCAGCCTCGACAACGGGGCAGATCATCATCGACTCTCCGAAGAGATATTGGTCATCTAT
The DNA here is from genome assembly GCA_047178665.1 of Rikenellaceae bacterium. GTDB lineage: Bacteria > Bacteroidota > Bacteroidia > Bacteroidales > Rikenellaceae > Alistipes. Next base: position 16,169 of record JBCQTK010000004.1, read on the forward strand.
CTCCCACACCTTTTTATCCTCAGGGTAGCTGTACGATAGGTGCGACATCATCACACGCCCCTCGTTTGTCACGCGCCACGCCTCAGAGTAGATATATGGCATCAAAGCGTATCTCAACCCTATATATTTGCGCGCAAGAGCCTCAAACTCAGCGCCATATCGCCACACCTCGGTCTGCGACACATATCCGTGGAGGCGGAAGATAGGCGAGAATGTACCGAACTGAAACCACCTCGACAGGAGTTCGATATACTCTTGGTTTGTATATTGATCGTCGTAGATCGGATTCATCGAGCGTGAGTCGCGGAAGAAGCCACCAATGTCGTGCGTCCAGTATGGCACACCTGCCATTGTGAAGTTGAGACCTGCCGAGATCTGCTCCCCAAACTGCTCCCACGTTGCAGCCACATCGCCCGACCACGAGGCTACACCATATCGCTGCTGACCAGCATAGGCAGAGCGCGTGAGGTTAAAGACTCGCTCGTCGGGGAACTCCTCACGATGACCATCGTAGACCGATTTGCTCACAAGCAGGGAGTAGCTGTTTTCGACACTCTCCATACGCCCCAACACACTCTTAGCATTTGGGAGTTTGGGCTCAGAACCATCTAGCCATATCGACTTCACACCCATACGGAACATACTGTCACTCAATATTTTGTAGAACGTACGCTGTGCCCTTTCATCGTAGAAGTCGATGTAGTAGCCGACTGTGTCGTAGAGATGTTGAGCGAGATCGTACCTTGCCGTTATCCCCTTGTTGTTCATCATCGGCCAGACCGATACCATAAGGTTAATGTTCAAGCTGTCGAGCTCCGCAGTCATCGCCTTGGGATCAGGGAACTTGCCTCTGTCCCACTCAGGTCCCTTCGTTTTGGTAGGCCAATATTGCCAATCTTGGACGATGTTGTCGACAGGTATGCCTCGTTGTCGATACTCTCTTGCGTTCTCCAACAGATTTTTTTGATTGTGGAATCGCTCGCGACAGTGCCAGAAACCGTATGACTTCTTCTCGAACATTGGGGCGTAACCCGTCAGATCTTGGTAGTTTTTGAGGACGCTCTGCGGAGTGCCACCTGCAACAATATAGTACTCGATCTTGGTACCCACATTGCTCGTAAAGGTCGTTTTGTCGAAATCAGGCTCGTTGTAGGAGATGTTGCCCGCAATGAATGCGCCATCGTTCTGGAAGAGAATAGTGTACTCCTTACCAGCCTCGAGCACCTTGCTACCCGAGTAGTGAAGTGGCGCCCAAATCGTTGAGTAGTTGATGATTGTATCGTTGTCGATTATGAGCTTTATGTCGCCTTTCATCCTACGATACGTATTGCTCTCTACAAGGAATGTGTGCAGACCACTCTTTGTAGGGGTGAATTTTCGAGAGCGGAGGTTGAGTTTTAGATTGCGTTCCTTACGGTTTGCCACATCCTCGGCGTCGACCCCCGTGCGAGCTGCTGCCTCTAGCTCGGGCGAGATCTCCACATCCGCAAACTCCATCTTATTTGTCGGGCGATTGAAGGTGGTGACACTGTAGTTGTGCCAGTAGATTCCGTAGCCCTTTGTCGAGACGACGAATGGAATGACAATCTCCTGGTTGGAGTGATCCATACTCACAGGGAGTGCGCGGAGATTCATTGCGCCGCTCTGATACTGCCCCAGACCATATATCGCTTCGTCGCCTGCCGTGAAGCCTTGCGACACTGCACCCTTGGGGTAAATATATGTCGCCTCAGCGCTCTCTGAGACAAGGTCGTTGCCGCTCTTGTCGCGATACGAGATCACACCCTCCGTATCTACAGAGAGTGTTATTTCGCTAGTTGTGAGGGTGGTTGTGCCATCGTCAGCAGTCACCGCTTTCCACTTCGTACGCTGTGGATCGAGGGTAGTTACATAGTCAGGCAATGTGTCGGGCACTACCCCATCGCGCGTTTTTGTGACGTGGATTATCGACTCATTGACGACCTCTACATCAATCGTCATATCGCCCCTCTGCAGGGTAATTCCGCTGTCACTCTTTGCAGACTCTGCTGCACTACACGTCAACACCATCGAGGTGAGAAGTGTAGCGCAGAGAGTGCAACTCATTAAATTTTGCATATTCATAATTATAAGGATTAGCTATTCAAGTCTAATTTCGGTGAACTGCGACCAGAACTTGTCGTCTGCGTATTGATGCAGATAGATTTTGATTTTGCAACTACTACCAGTTACAGCGACAACCTTACTAGATGTGTCGAGCGCAGTAGAGGTGTGTGCTATGTCGAGTGCATTCTCACTACCATCTGAGTTTACTAGTATGATCTGGAACTTCGCGATGCTGCCAAGTGTTCCGTTTGCGCGAATCGACAGGACATACTCACCAGGGTCAATCGAGCTGATCTCCTGCTCCATATACCCCTCAGCTTCTGCAGCCCAATTTGTGTTATGAAGCATCATCTTACCTACGTATATATCAGGTGTAGCCTCGTTGAAGGTCGATATTGAACTCTCGGAGAAGAGGCTAGTGCCAATAGTGGTCGTCACACTCCACGAGTCGAGCCCACTGCTGAAACAACCATTCTGGACGATCGCCTCACCCGACTGGATGATGGTAAACGAGCTGTCGAAGAGTGATTCATCGGCTAGGTCGATGTCGACCCTGCAGCTGCGTCGTGAGCCACTGTTGGCATCTGCTTCTATGTTAAATCCATCGTCGGTGTATGTCACCGTACACCAGCTCTCGACAGGTGTCACCACATACTCAACATTTGTGTCGACCACAACATCGACATCGTCGCCGCTCTGATCCAACCTCAGATCCGACGAGGGGGCACCGAACTCAAAGAATGAGACACCAGCATCCTGATTGACTGACAGATAGATCGACTCAAACCCCTCGGAGTAGATTTCCACCTGTGTGGAGCGCCCTACCAATAGCTCGTTGCGGTCGACCAACAGAATGAATCCTGTCATCTTCTTCTCGGAGACATTGCACCAACTATCGTTTGAGTTAATCCCATAGGGCGCAGAGGTATTCATCTGCACATAGATGTAGTCTCCCTGATACTCAACCTCATAACTCGAGGCAGTAGACTCCGCCACCCCAAATATAAAGTCATCATCCTTGTTGCACGAAGTAGCTATTACGGCCACTAATGCGACAACTATCCACATATATTTTTTCATAATATTCAACTTATTAAAGGGTTGTTTTACTCTGCGTATGGTCCTACGTATGGTTTGCCTAGCGTTGTCAGCCCCATAATATCGAATGGCAACATACCGTCGAAGAGCGTACCACACTTGTAGATGTTGGAGTTTGCGGGACGCAGCAAAGCCAACATCTCGTCATATCCGAAACCATCGCCCACACTCTCCCACATAATCTCGGGGTCGAACGATATGTAGCTAGGATCGAAACGGCTGAGGTCGCCCAAGTTGTAGTATAGGTTGTTACTGACAACGAAGTTCTCGATGCATTCGTGTTGGAACACTCCGATGGTAGGCTCTACCGAGTAGAATATGTTGTTGTAGAGCTCGATGTTCTTGGCATTACCCGTTTCATACCAGTCGTCGTTGTATATGACCTGCTTGTTGACGTTGTCGAGAACGACGAGATTGTTGTACGCCTTGACGTTAGTCACCTCGCTGGTAATATTCATAAACGACCCCTTCTTAGAGCCTCCATTACGATAGAATATGTTGTTGCGAATAAGACTATTTGTGTGTTCGAATATTGTTGCACACAACAATATTCCACCACCCTCATTGTGGTGTATGTAGTTGTACTGCACATATGTATTCTTGTTGCCGTGGTCGATGTCCAACCCCTCAGCGTCGCCACTGCCGTTGTCCCACTGAGTGTATCCCACCTCGTTGTACTGCACATAGGTATTTGTAGACTTAAATGGCCAGAGACCTGCGCTCGCATTGCCTGAGCGCCCCAAGAAGTTCGCATAAAAGAGCTTGTTGGATTCAATAAATACATCCTCAGCACCCATAATCACCACTCCGTCGCCGCCAATATACTCCAGCTTGTTGCCCTTTATGACCACATTTTTCGATGGATATATCGTCGCCGTCAGATCAGAATCCGTGAGGCAACCATCGCGCGAGTTGAGCAAGACACCTGTTCTACAACATTGATAGAACTCGTTGTTTGTGATGTATAGATTCTCATACCAACGTGGTTCGCGTGGGTTAGTCTCATCCACAATATCGACGGTGATGAAGATTCCGCCATACTCCTTGCTGTAGTTCGAGGCGATAGACTCCACGTCGAGATTTGAAGGGTCGATTCCCGTGTAGGATCTGACTCCTGACGGATCCTGCCAGTTGATATACTCAAATCGACACCCTGTGATCTCGATATTCATATGCGCACCCTCACGGTTCTCGTCGATTATATATATTCCACGATAGCCGCCTGGGTTGGTAAAGGCGATGTTGCGGATACGCACATTGTCGCACTCGATTGTTACACACTGATAGCTGTTCGACGCCACCATCGGTCTGTCGCCCGCACCGTAGCTGTCGATGATTAGTGGGAAGTCCTCCGACGAGTTTACATTCGTGAGGGAGATAGATTGGCTATCGAATGTCGTTCCGCACTTTAACAATATCATAACTCGCTCGGTGGCAAGCAACTCCGCAGTTATCATCGCAAGTGACTTGTAGGGTGTAGACTCCGACAATCCGTCGTTGGCGTCGTCGCCACTCTCGGCATCGAAGTAGTATCGAGTATATTGTGTCTCGTCGACAGCGAAGAGATCTGGAGCGAGCTTTGTCGCTGTCTCGTCAAATGTTATCTCGGGTAGATCGCCGACAACATAATCTAGGTCGGATTCACTCTTCTCGCACGCGACAGATAGTAGTGTCACGAGGAGTAGTGGCAATATAAATATTTTAGTCTTCATACTTTTCATTTTTTAGGATCTGCTGGTTAATAACCTGGGTTCTGAACTACTACGCCACCCGACTCACTAATATAAGTGTTGGGGATCGGGAATCGACACATATAGTCGGCCGAGCCATTGTTGTCGGGGTATAGCGCCTGACAATCTGAGACAAACGTACCGAAACGGATCTTGTCGGTTCGAGCCGAACCCTCCATATAAAACTCTGCAAGACGCTCTTTGAGAATAGCTGCGTTGAGCGCATCGGTCGACGCATAATCAGCAGCCGTTAGATCTTTTAGACCAACTCTGCTCCTAATCTCATTAACAAGTGCCACAGCCTCGCTCTTGTCACCACCATTTCGGTTGATGCACTCGGCGAGCGTCAGCATAACGTCTGCGAAGCGGAAGATCACCATATCCGTAGAGCCATAGATACCCGTCTTTTCGGGATCTTCGCCAATCTTGAGCGGAATAGGCCCGCCATTTGCGAGGTTGGAGTTGTTATTTTTGTTGACCTCGATGCCGTTATAAATATATGTGTCACCGATTGTATCGCGCCTCTCATCATCCTCTTCCAACTTATCGAAGAAGTCCCACGTAAGCGCAAATGTCTGTCCGCCAAGCATATCGTCTGAATTTGTGCCGTCGAGCCCCTTGAAGTATGTGGGGCAGACCTGGTGGAGCCACAGATTTGAGTAGTAGGCTACAGCGTAGCAGGGTACAACGTGAATGATCTCGTTGTTCTTAGCGTTCGCCTTATTCAATATCATATCGTAGCTATCCTGCAACTCGTAGATAGATCCACGGTATGAGTAGAGCTTACGAGCCACAACCTCCGCCTCCTCGAACCTATTGTTTATCATCAGGAACTTTAGCTTCAGCATCAACGCCATACCGAGACTTGTTCGTCCCCAGTCATCGTTACGCACAGGCAACAGCTCATTGTCAATTACGTAGTCTAGCTTCGACAGCATCAGTTCAGTGTACTCCTCGTCGCTCAAACGGGGGATGTAGATCTGATCCTGCACATTTGTAAGCGCCTCCTCGGTCGCGATCGGCACAGGTCCGAATGCGTCGTAGAGGATATACCCCATCCACGCATATAGAACGTTAGCCTCTGCGACAGCCTGATCCTTGAGACTCTGCGACACGGAGCTCGCCTCGATGTCCCTGATTACGTTAGTGATCGATGTTAGGTGGCTGTAGCGCGCATAGTGAGCCTGGAGCGTAGTCTTAACCCACCCTGTCGAGTATTGAGTCCAGATGTGGCGCGAATAGTACTTGTAGTCTTGGTCTGTCCAGCGGCTCGTCATTATACCAGCCGAAAACTCCGAAAGGACGAGATAGCTATATTGGTCAACAACATAGGGTGTACCCCAGTTGCCGCGGAATGGGTAGTAGAGAGCCGTAAGCGCTTTGTTTACGTCATCCTCGTTCTGATAAAAGTTGTCTGCCGAGATCTCATTGTAGGATACTCGTTCCAATTCGCACGACACCATCGTAAAAATTAGGGCAACAAATGTTGCTACTATTATTATTTTACTCTTCATAGCATTAGAAATTAACGTCAACACCAAATGTGAACGATTTAACAGTAGGATATGTATTGACACTATACTCTGGGTCGTAGCCCGAGTAGCCAGTGATAGTAGCTATGTTGTCAATCGAAATGTAGGCTCTGAAAGATTGCGCCACACCTCGCAGCTGCTTGCGGTTGAGGGTGTAGCCGAATGTGATATTGTCGATTCTCGCAAATGCACTGCTCTCAAGGAAGTAGTTGCCTGTGCCATATGAGCTCGACGCCTGAGTTAGTCCTGGGATTGTCGAGTTCGGATTGTCGATGCTAAATATATCCTTGATCTGCACATCTGTGTTCACACCTCGTAGCAGAGCCGTATAGTCGAGGCTGCCGTAGGTGTCGTTTGCCTTCATCGTGTTGAACTCTCCGTAGATGTTGATCGAGAGGTCGAACGCCTTGTACTTGAACTTGTTGTATATACTAAATGGTATGGGCGTAGTGTTCTTCAGGAACACCATATCAGCCTCGTTGATCGTTCCGTCTGGCATTCCCGACAGCATTGCACGACCATCCACGTCGAAGATCTGAACGCCATACTCGTCACGCACAAATCCGTTTACATCCTGGATCTTAACCTGACCTGTCATCGCGTCGGTCATATGCGACACACTCTCGCCAGGCTGGATGATGCCGTCGCTCAGATAGCTCCACCAGTCGCCCCAGTTGTACTGCTCCGAGAGGTACGATGAGTAGACCTCCGATGGGTCGCGCTTGGATGTGTAGTCGCGATAGAATGTGACAGATGTCTGCACGTCCCACGTGAAGTTCTCGCGATTCATTACATTTGCGTATAGCATAAGATCCAAGCCTCGAGTGTTGTCGATGCGCTCGGTGTTGTAGTTCACGGTCGAGATCTCCTGGAAACTCATCAACGACTTCTGTCCGATTCTATCGTAGACCGTCCTCTTGTAGAGGTCGATGCTACCGCCGAAGCGTCCCTCGACGAATCCGAAGTCGAGACCTACGTTGATCTCACTCTGCGACTCCCACGTTAGGTCGGAGTTACCGATAGCGGCGAGCGCTACGCCCGACGTCTCTGTATTGTTGAAGTAGTAGTTGGTACCAGCCTCGTAGTATGAGTAGATTCCCGTTAGGCTACCTGCGTTACCTGTCAAACCATAACCTCCGCGGATCTTCAAGTTTGTCAACCAGCTGACATCCTTCAACCACTCCTCCTGCTCCAATCTCCAACCGATCGATACGCCGCCGAAGTCACCCCACTGCTTGTTGGGTGCGAAGTTAGACGATCCGTCGTGGCGATAGTTAGCTGTCAAGATATACTTGTCGCGGAACGAGTAGTTGATACGTGCCATTGCCGACACCGACTCCGAGAGCGATTTTGACGATGCAACCTCCGCATTTGTAGTCGATCCGAGACCTAGATTGTTCCACAACACTGCGTCGTAGGGGAAGGTGTTGTTCTCCGCCGAGATGCTTGTGCGATTCGACGATGTGTACTCCCATCCGACCATTGCGCTCAGGCGATGATCGCCAGCGAATAGCTTGTTATAGGTGGCTGTAATATTTGTGTTGAAGTTGTTGAGATCGTTCTTGGCGATCTTAGCATTACCCTGCTCCGAGCGTCCCGCATTTGTCCACGATGGCAGGTAGCAGTATGCCGACGACTGTTTGTAGTCGTATCCTGCGAGGAACTTAACGGTCAGCTCCTCGATGGGCTTGATCTCGACGAATGCCGAGCCCAGTAGGTTCTGCTTTGTCGATTCGAGCGCTATCGAGAGCAAAGACAATGGATTGTTGTCGCTAGCCGTTGATGTCTCGGTTATTGAGAAGTCACCATTCTCGTCGTAGACAGGAATTGTAGGGTCGAAAATCTGCGCAAGTCCGTTGAGCGACTGCGAGTTGACAGAGCTGAGGGGTGAGTCGCTCGACTTGACACTCGAGAACGACGATGTGACACCCGCCTTCAACCACTTGTTGAAGTTTACGTCGTAGTTGATACGAGCCGTGTAGCGTGAGTATGAGTTGCCGACAAATACACCGTCGTTGCTCATATAGCCAGCTGAGATGAGGTACGAACTCTTCTTGTCGCCTCCAGCAATAGATAGGTCGTAGCGCTGCATTGCACCATTTCGAGTCACCTCATCATACCAGTTTGTACCGCCCACATAGCTGTCGATCCACTCAGGATTGTAGACCCATCCGTTGTACGACATCTCGGAGTAGTCGCTCTCGAAGAGTGACACAAGGTCGTCATACTGAGGACGTGGCGCATCGCCATATGGGTAGTATCCCTGCTCGATGATGTAGTTTTCGAGGGTTAATCGATTTGTCTGCGTCATAAAATCTTTGGCATCCAACACCTGCGTGATCTTATCTATGCGCTGCGTTGTGTATGAGCCTTTGAACGAAACCTTCACCTTGCCATCCTCGCTTCCTCGCTTGGTGGTGATGAGGATCACACCTCCCGACGCCTGCGAGCCATAGATAGATGTGGCACTCGCATCCTTTAGGACGGTGATACTCTCAATGTCGTCGGGGTTGATAGCGTCCAACACAGACTCCTTGCTACCCGTGGTGTAGGTTAGCGCCGCATCCGTATCCCACACGCCGCTGACCTGCACACCATCAATCACAATCAATGGCGACGCACCCGAGGCACTACCGCGGATCTGCATCGACACGGATCCTCCAGGCTGCGTACTATTCTGCGAGACGACGAGTCCTGCGACCTGACCCTTCAGAGCCTGTCCGATCGTTGTGTTCGACGTCGACGGCAGTTCGTCGACATTGAGGCTTGCGACAGAACCTGTCAAGTCGCCCTTGCGTGCCGAACCATATCCCACAACGACAATCTCGTTGATCGACTGTGTGTCGAGATTCAACGACACGTCGATTTGGGTACGCGTGCCGACACTGATGCTCTTCGACGTGTAGCCTATGTATGAAATTGTGAGGCTGCTATTGCTCGGTACATTGATCGAGAACTCACCCTTCATATCGGTAATTGTGCCCACACCCTGCGCTCCGTCGAGGATGACATTTGCGCCGATGATCGCTACGCCACTCTCATCGGTGACAACTCCACTGACTCTCTGTGCCGAGCCACTACTCTGCGCCGAGACCAGAAGGGTCTGCACCGAGAGCATAACTATAAGTAATAGCTTGAATGTCCAACCTCTTCCGAGGCAACACTCGTTTAATATCTTTATCATAATCAACAGTTATATTATTAATATAAGTAATCGAGATAGATGTAGTCGAGGATGAACGGAATGGTTACTTCATTAACACTCGTCATTACCACCTTGATATATTGATACCCTAGAGAGGAGTCTATGTCACCAGACAGTATTGTCAGACCTTGATCTGCAGGCGTATTGTAGCCGTTGTGAGCTACATCGTCATAGGTCTCACTATCGATAGTTGTATATATCTCACCATCAGTTGAGCCACAAACATCTAAGGTATAACTATTTCCAGCAGCAAATATCGCATAATATAGACCCACTTCGTAGCTAGTGAACACACCCTCTGACTTGTAGATTATGTTGGAGTAACAAGCTTCACCTGCTACAGCACCCACATTACTTATCTGTACACCGATAGCTGTATAGCTAGCTGAATCCCATATCTTCTGTTCTCTGTAGATTAGGTTTCCGCTATATGAATCCATCATCGAGAAGTCGTTCAGGTTATCATCTATCGAGTATGTTTCTAACGCTTTCTCGGCGACAGTAACCTCCGCAGCACTCTCTGAGTAGAGCAGCGACTTGATGGCGTAGATCTCGAATGTAGTCGCCTCAGTTGGTGCATTATCATATATATATGAGAATGTTCCAGCTACAACAGAGGCTACCACATCTGTCTCGCCCTTGACGCGGATCTCGTACGACGCACCTGCAACCTCATCCCACGAGAACTCGATGGCAAGATCGTTGCGCACTCCGGCAAACGACGTTGGCGCATCGGGCGCTACAAGTTTCTCAGCCACAACGACACTCTTACCATTCGACGTGCCGATTACGTTGCTTGCATACAGATGATAGGTCGACGAGAGTGTAGGGGCAAACTCATAGAGATAGTTTAGATCAGCGCCAGAGTAGATTGAGACTCCATCATAATCTGTGATCTCGTATGTGTCGGCGCCATCAACAGCATCCCACGAAAAGACGATCGCAAAATCTTTTCGCACAGCATTAAACGATGAGGGGGCAGATGGTATGACGATCTGAGCGTCGACAGTCACCATTGCAGCCTCCGACTTGTAGCCGTCGGTAACTGCGCAGACGAAGTATATGGTCTGCTCGACTGCAGCATTTTCGATCGTGATACTTAGCTCCGCAGAGTCTACGTAGGCGACCAACGCGTTGTTTGCCCACAGCTCATAACCCTCAGCGCCCTCGACAGCAGCCCAATCAAAAGTGATAATATCGCTGCCGACCGAGGCTCTTTCGGCAGTAAAAGATGTGGGTGCTAGCAGATCCACAATGTCGTCAACAGCTGCCTCACTACAGGATGTTAACGCACATAGGAGTGCTAATAATGAGTAAAAAATAGGTTTCATAAAATTTAGGTTTTAAGTTCTCGTATGACCGACTGACTCTACTACATACAAATATACGATCCACGAGTTGGTTAGTAATAACAAAAATAGGAATATAACCCTAATTTGCGACTGTTTTTTTGTGTTTTTTGTGTAATTTGTGTCCGATGTTATTATTTTGTGTTTATACAGCTGATCTATAATCATTAGCGGGGGATGGACTCTGTCCCTCCGCCGATCACAAATCCTACTGCCACAAAGATATTCTTACACAACCATAATATAGAGTAGAAACGCTCCATATACTAACATTTAATGCTCGATGCATATTTTGTGTTATCTATTTTAGTATTATATGTTATTTTTCAGATCAAACAATCCCCAAAGCCCTCGCAGCAAATAAAGCAACAAATAATACAAAAAAATAACACAAATTCGACAGCTGCCCAATATAAAAAAATAACACCTGCAATAGGGGTAAACTCTATTGCAGGTGTTATTGCGAGATCAACAAATCTCTATTATGTATAACGATACGAGATAATTTAGAGCATCAACGTACCGAAGAATTCTGGGCGGTGGAAATCTGGCGACGGAGTATCAATCGGAGACCAACTCAAGTAGTGCGGCGTATTGGTTCTGTCGCCACATTTGTATAGGTTAGCACGTAGCTCCGCAGGCACCCCCTTGCAGCCGATCAGATCAAACGGAATACCCAACAGTAGAGCCCACGCATCGGGGTCGTCGCTCCTATCAATCCGCTTCGGGGGCAGGGACGAACCTCTGATCACGCGCTCCAGATCCGCCTCGCTCAGCGGCGTAGAGTCAGCTCGAGAGGTGCGGCGTGCGGCTAAGATAGTGCCGATACAATTAACCTCGAAGTTATAGTAATAGTCGGTGTCGGGCTCCTGAATAAATATCTCGACGCAGCTATCCTGCCAAACAGGTTCGTTGTCATTGAGATAGCTCCCTCGGACGTGGCTCTCAACCACCTCAAACCTCACATAGAGGTAGCGATCGTCGTAGCCTATTTGGAACGTAACCTCGGGTTTGTATGGAAACTCGACCCAATTTGCATTTTCGATCGTATTGATCGGGAAACTCTCATTAAGGTCGTCGTACGACCCCACTTTTTTTATCTGTATTGTACTCATATAAACTCTATCCTTTTCGGTATTGGCTTGGCGAGACGTTGTGGAACTGCTTGAACGCCTTGCTGAAATATTGATTGTCGGTATATCCACACTGCATTGCGATCTCGGTTATGGAGGTCGTAGTGTTGCGCAACCTCTCGGCGGCGGTGTTCATACGTAGCTTCGTGACATACTCCATAGCGCCAATGTCGATGATAGTTTTGAGCTTTTTGTAGAGCGCCGCACGACTCATACACATATGCGTAGCGATCATACCGACGTCGATACTATTGCTGAGGTTGTCCGCTATGAAGGCATTGAGCCGAATCATAAACTGCTCATCTGCATTACTATACGTTATCTCCTCCGCTGTGACACTCGTGTTGAGCTGACTATATCTACGACGTGATATGTCGCGACTATTGAGCTGGCTCACTATCACCGACTGAAGATATGTCAAATCAAATGGCTTCGTGACATATACGTCGGCACCCGATTTATAACCCTCCGATTTGCTCTGTGCATCCGCCTTTGCGCTCAATAATATAACAGGTATGTGGCTAACCTCAATATCGTTCTTCACCTTGTAGCAGAGCTCATAGCCATCCATCTCTGGCATCATTATGTCGCTCACGATGATACTCGGCTGATACTGCTTGATTTTGCTGTAGGCCTGCAGACCATTCGACGCGGTGTAGATCTTCTTGAACGATGGTTTCAGCGCATCGCCTATGAACGAGATCATATCTTGCTGATCGTCAACAATGAGGATCGTATGTTTCGAAAGCGAGTAGTCGAGATGGTTACTATCTGAGCCGAATGTTTCGGACTCGACGACACCATCAATCTGCGACTTAGCCTCAACCTTTATCTTGGAGCAGGGGAGGTTTAGCGGTATCTCGAAGTAGAATGTCGCACCCTGCGAGCTATTGCAATATGCACCAATAGATCCCCCCTTGTGGAGCTCAATTATCGCCTTGGAGTATGAGAGCCCGATTCCCGAACCAGTTGATTTGTTGTTGAGTCGCACAAAGCGGCTGAAGAGCGAATCGATGTCTACACCGACTAAACCTACACCATTGTCGACGATCGAGATCCTCACGACACTATTCATCTTCTCACTCTTGACAATAACCTGACTATCGGCATCCGACCGAGAGTATCGCAGAGCATTCATCAATAGGTTCGAGAGGACAGTGCGACACTTCGGACCATCGAAATTCAGCGTCGTCAGCGCAGGATCTAGCACCGTCGACAACGCCACACCACGCTCAACGCTCTCGTCGCGGAACTCCGCCACAATATTACTAACCCACTCATTTGCATCGTGTTGAGTCACCTCTATCTCGCCGCATCCACTCTCCATTCGTCGAGCGTCGAGCACCATATTGATCAACTCATTCATATATCTCGATTGCCCGAAGATATTAACCAGCGTACGTTTCATATCCCCCTCAAGGTTGCTGCTCTCAAGAAGTCGCTTTAGTGGGGCGTGTATTAACGTGAGGGGGGTTCGCAGCTCGTGCGATATATTTATCAAGAACTTAATCTTATTGTCCGACAACTCCTGCGACCGCTCATAGTGCAACTGCGCCAACTTACGCCCCCTATTTCTATAGTAGAGAGTTATGAGTAGCAGGATTACGGCGACAATCATCGACCCCAACAATATCTTGAATGCAACACTACTCCACCAGGGAGGTGTGATCGTGATCTCTAGGATGTTGGTCGCAGAACTCCACTCCCCATTATTGTTGAGGTACGACGCGTCGATGTGGTAGCTACCTGTCGAGAGCGCCTGAAGAGAGATCTTATCGCCCGACTGCAACAGCGTCGACTTATCCTTGCTCCAGATCTTATATTGGAACTGATTGTGGTGGAATATATTACGATCCTTCGCAAACGCCTCAATCTCCATCGAGGGGTAGTTCCACGGAAGTGTTACGGAGCTAACATTATCTTGGGTCTTAGCGTTGATGATCTGATCGCCAACCTTGATCAGGTGGAGCGACACCGACATCTCGGGTTCACGCTTAATAGGTATGTCGTGACTAATGACGACAAACCCATTGTTACCACCGAAATATATATCGCCCGACGAAGTAACCATCAGCGACCTTGGCAAGAACTCATCTTGATAGTATCCATCGGCGGAGTCAAACGCAATTACATTCTCGAGATCCGCAATGTCGACACTCACGATTTGGTCGAAAGTCGTAAACCACAGATTATCGTCACCCCCCCCTCTCGATGCTCATCACCTTGGTGCTATACTCCTCGGCGAAGATATTCTCGGTGTGGCTATCAAGGTTATAGCTGTAGAGCGAATGGTTGCGGTTCAGCCACAACTTATTGCCGATCTTGCGCACAGCAATAATATCGCCCGCATTTATACTATATATCGTAGTGACAAACCTGTCGCTCTTGCGTATGGCGTAGACCGAGTAGAGGCTATGTGCATAGATGTTCGTATCATCCTCGTCGGAGAGGAAGATATTGCTCGAATCAAACAGAATATTGCTCTGCAGATTGTAGATTCGACGTCTCTTCACATCATACTCATAGAGCTTGTCTGCGGCAATGATGATCTTGTCGCCACTACGCTGCGAGAGTGTGACGACCATATCTTTGTCGATGATGTTTCGATTAATACTCTCACTCACAATCGTCACCTCCTCCAACACTCCACTGTGCTGATTCAACCGATAGACTCCCCTGCCGTAGACAGCGAGCAGCAACCACTGGTTGTCGATCCTTGTGATGTCAGTCACCTTCATATTGGCAGTCGACTTAACGAGGCGAATAGTGTGATCCAATAGATTCTTCACCCACACACCATCACCATCCGTACCTATCCAAATCAACCCACTGCTCTCGCAAAAAGAGAGTATGGCATTGGAGAATCTCTCCGCCGGATATTCGAGCGTACGGCTATTGTCGTTGCAGAAAGATTGTATATATGACTTCCTGACCGTCACCAATCCATCACGAATAGTACCGAAGAAGAAGCCATCTGCAGGGTCTACAAATATACGATATATCGACTTAGTATAGCGATAGTCATAATACTCCAAATAGCGCATCGACCGCAGACTCTCGAAGCTCTCAATATCTATTGAGTTCAACCCACCACCATCCGTAGCGACGATTATCTCCCCCTTATACTCAACAATATCGAGAATCAAGTTGTGCGACAGGTTCCCCCTCGCGCTGGAGAAAATCTCCAACAACTCGCCCTCACCCTCAAGCGAGTAACACGCCAAGAAGTTGTTGTAGATCGAGACCCAGAGCTGCCCCTTAGAATCTACGAATAGCTTGTCGCGATAGTTGGTGTCGCGTGCAGGAAGTGAGATGTTTTCGTAGAGATCGAACTCCCCCGTTGCGATGTTGAGGCTATAAATATCGCGATTCTGAGAGCAAAATAGTATGACCCGATTATCATCAACCACCGACATAGCGTTAAACTCGACACTCTCGTTGCCCTGCATCACAATACTCCTTACGCTCTGAGTCTCGTGGTCATATATCTCAACCACATTTCGTCGGCAGATAATAACTCCGTCGCCGACCGAACCGATCGAATTTGCGGAGCTATAATCACCTGCTGTCTCGCTGACGCGAAATTTGTTGGTGTCGTAGTCATAGAGATATAGTGCGTCGGAGGTAGCGACCCACATCTGCGACTCGCTATCCTTGTAGATAAATTTGATCTCCTTATTTACGAATAACGACTGGTCGATATATTGCACAACACGCCCATTGATGATATAATTTAATCCCTTACGCGTACCGATCCAATATATACCATCTCGATCCTTCGCTATTGCCGTAACCTTATCGTTCGACAAGCCGTGCTGCTGATCTATCTTGATATGTGAAAAAAGCTCTTGTGAGTAGAGACTATGTGGCGCAAAAATAGCAAATAGGGCTACTAAAAATACCCCCATCATCCTCATCACAAAACTACATTTTTTAATCATATCTAACCATATAAAATTAATACCCCTAAATCAAGCTACCAAGATAGCTATATAACGCGAGATTTGCAACATTTGTATCATATATACAAAACATAATAGACGATTACACACAAAACATATACAAAATTACCCACAAACGACACTATTCTACAACAAAATCACACCACAACGCCTCAGTAACGAATTTGCGCAATCATCTCAGCGACGAAAACAATAGAACAACAATGGTCAAAAAGAGCCCGAAACAGACATTTACACAAGTATATATGGATAATGTAACAATATATTAACACCCATAATAGCCTATTTTTGTGATAGTAACAAACCATAAAAATAACACTATGACAAAAAGCACAATCTTACTTTTAGTTTCGGTCCTAGCCGCTAGTTGTAGCCAGCCCCCGAAAGATTACGCTGACGAGAGTGAATTTATCCACGGAACATACACTGTCGCAAAACGTATGAAGGGCTCTGACTATGTTCGAGCGGCAAACTACGAAGAGTTCCAATTCACCTACTTTTTTGCTCAGCCAGAGTGGCAGGTTGCAGACTTCGACCTGTCGCAAGAGGAGATCAACGACAAGTATGTCCACAACTGGGAGTATGCGAATCAACAGGGTTGCGCATATGTAAATGAACTTATCAACAACATCCACGAAAACAGAGATGCGAAGATCCTCTGTTCGTTCCAGGGACGCGAGTTCTCCGAGATAGCCTCGGACAGCGACCGTCGCCAGAAGTTCGCGACGATGATGGTTCTATTTGCCCAAAAGCACGACTTCGACGGCATCGAGCTCGACTGGGAACATACGATCACCCTCGACGAACACATTCTATTTATGCGCGACATCCGCTCCGAACTAGATAAGATGGAGAAGACGATGGGACGAACGCTCTACCTGACAACTGCGCTTCACACGACACATATATATACGCAGAAGCAGGCCGACCTACTATCAGCCGAGGTAGATTGGATCAACCTAATGACCTACGACATCGGCGGCGGTAACTGGGGAACGAAAGCTACACACAACACACCGCTGACATCTATGAAGAGGACGCTAGAGGATTGGGCGGTATTCTCGCCCAAGAAGATCTGCATAGGATTGGCGAGCTACGGATTTAAGTATGACGGAATACTACCAAACGAGGAGCTTCCCGAGGGGGACGACCTAAGTAGATGTGGTCGTTACTGCTCAGCCTACGAGATGCCGAACCTGATCGAGAAAGAGGGATGGATCGAGTATTGGGACGAGGAGGAGTCTGCGCCCTACTACTTTGCACCCGACTCAGTGAGTTTCATCACCATAGATTCGTCGCGATCACTATCGCTCAAGGTCGATTGGATCAAAGAAGCTGGTTACAAAGGGGCGTTCTGGTGGGAGTTTCACACCGACTGGTATGCACCAAAATCAGACAACGAGAGAGGTACACACCTATTTATGGATGATGTAACGAAACTGATCGACACAAAAATAAGAAACAACTAAATAATATACAACAACCATTTAAAATTAATAGTATGAAGAACTTACGGACTATTTTCCAGAGGGTAAGCTTCACTCTACTGTTAGCACTGACTCTACTGCCGAGCAGCGCCTTAGCCCAAGGGGTCGAGGTGTCTGGAACGGTACTCGACGATCAGGGCAATAGTGTGATTGGAGCTCATATCCTCGTGAAGGACTCTACGATCGGTATGGTAGCCGACCTCGATGGAAAATTCACTATGACAGTACCAAGCTCAGAGAGCGTACTGATGGTCTCAATGCTTGGCTACGCCACGCAGGAGATCGTAGTTGGCACACGCACCAACATCAACATCGTCCTCGCAGGAGACAACCTGAAGATCGACGATGTAGTGGTCGTAGCATATGGTAGCCAGAAGAAAGAGACACTCACGGGAGCCGTTGCGACGGTCTCGACAGAGGATCTTTTGGTTACTCCCGTAGCCGACGTTTCGAATGTCCTAGCAGGAAAGATGCCTGGTGTGACAACCGTGCAGACTACAGGACAGCCAGGTAAGAGTAGTGCCGACATCTACATCCGTGGAGTTGGTTCGCTCACAAGCGGTGCATCGGCACCTTTGGTCTTGGTGGATGGCGTAGAGCGTGAATTTTCGTCGATCGACGCAAATGAGATCGAGAGCCTCACGGTGCTAAAGGATGCCTCGTCGACTGCGGTCTTTGGAGTACGTGGTGCGAATGGAGTTATCTTGGTTACGACACGTCGTGGTAAGGTTGGAGCTCCACAGATCTCCTTCTCTTCGTCGATCGGAGTTCAGGTGCCGACATCGTATGTTGAGCAAGCCTCTAGCTACGACTACGCACGTATGTATAACCAGAAGATAGACAACGACGGAGGTAGCAGCTCGACAAAGTTTAGCGACGTAGCTCTCGAAGCATACCGCACAGGATCTGATCCAATCATCTTCCCCAACACAAACTGGGGCGATATGATGTTCCGCGACGCATTCATTCAGACACAGAGCAACGTAAACATCTCGGGTGGTAGCGAGGATGTTCGCTACTTCGTCTCGATGGGATACCTATATCAGAATGGTATCTTGAAGGATATGGCGGGTCACGACTACGACAACAACTACAGCTACAACCGCTACAACTACCGTTCGAACCTCGACTTCGCCCTCACCAACACAACAACGATGAAGGTGAATATCGGAGGATCTATCGGTTCTACGCAGGAGCCAGGAGTATATGAGGATGTATCGAACCCCTGGACGATGGTCAACCTATGGAGTTTGCCATTCTCTAGCCCAGGACTTATTGATGGCGTACGCTCTGTCGTATCGACATCGTCGGTCCCAGCAGCCTTCACCAATATGCGTGATGGTTACTACACATTCTACGGAATGGGATACCAGAACGAGTATGATGTAGATCTCAATATGGATGTCGAGATCACGCAGGATCTCTCGTCGTGGACAGATGGTTTGAGCGTATCGGCAAAGGGTTCATACGACAACAACTTCTACTTGAAGAAGGATCGCTCACTCTCATACTTCGGTTTGGAGTCGAACACACTATATTATAAGTCGCAGCTTGAGGATTCGACCTTGGCTATGACCGACCCATTGTTCGACAAGACAATCGTCTCAGTTCCGACGTCGGGCACAGAGTATATTCCACTACCCTACACCGAGAGCTCAAATCGCGACCGCAACTGGTCGTTGGAGTTCCGAATGAACTATGCACGCACGTTTGGCGACCACGCAGTTTCGGGACTGTTGCTCTACACTCAATCGAAGGACTACTACCCTATCTATGGTGGTGACTACCTCGAATACACATACATCCCACGCAGCTACAGCGGATATGTCGGACGTTTGACATATGGCTACAAGAATCGCTACTTGATGGAGGTCAATGCAGGATATAACGGTTCGGAAAACTTCGAGTCTGGAAAGTCTCGCTACGGATTGTTCCCATCAGTTTCGTTGGGTTACGTAGTTACGGAGGAGGAGTTTATGAAGAATCAGGATGTTGTCTCATTCCTCAAAATTCGTGCATCGGCAGGTAAGGTCGGAAACGACAGCAGTAGCACCCGCTTCCTCTATATGGATGGAGTATGGGAGGAGAGTGGCTCATACTACTTCGGCGACAACAACTCGTCGGGAACAGACATCTACTACCTCGGAACATCGGGTAACACAAATGTAACGTGGGAGACATCGACAAAGTACAACCTCGGTATTGATATGAATATGTTCGATGGCAACTTGACCTTCAACGCAGATGCCTTCTACGAATATCGCGAAAATATCTTGATGTTGCCAAACTCAACAACCAACATCATCGGTACATCTATGCCAAACCTCAATATCGGCGAGGTGGAGAATAAGGGATATGAGGTTTCGGTAGGTTGGAGAGAGATCCGCCCATCGGGATTCAGCTATAGCCTCAATGCCAACGCTTCGTTCGCCCGCAACAAAATCCTCTTTATGGATGAGATCTACACAGGCTACGACTACAAGAACGAGACAGGCGGATCGGTAGGACGTTTCACCGACACATATCAGTATGTACGACTCTATCAGGAGAGCGACTTCATCGACGGAGTGCTCAACCCAGAGTTGCCACAACCCTACACATCGGTCTACCCTGGCGACGCTATGTATGCAGATATGAATGGTGACGGAGTTGTCGACGACAACGATAAGACAACCACAGGCTACTCGACAACACCTGAGTATATGTTTGGTTTGACAGGAGATTTCAACTACAAGGGATTCAACGTCTCTGTTCAATTCTCGGGTGCAACCAACGTCAGCCGTATGATGGAGACCGACTACCGTATCCCATTCACCAATGCAGGTACACGTGGATTGCTCGACTACTTCGTCGACAACTGCTGGAGTGCAGCGAACCCCAATGCAGAGTACCCACGTATGTCGGAGTACACCGAGTCTTGGAACTCTGAGAACTCTACGCTATGGCTACGCGACGCTACATATTTCCGACTCAAGACACTCTCGGCAGGTTACACATTCACCGACGCCCCAGCGCTCAAGAAGATTGGCATCAAGGCGTTGAGTCTTAAATTGTCGGGCTACAACCTACTTACGTTTAGTCCATTGAAATTCCAGGATCCTGAGGCACTTGCGTCGAACGATGGTGACTATCCGATGGTAAAGACCTTCGACTTGGGCTTAAACATTAAATTCTAAATCACAGAACGACAATGAAAAAGACTTTATTTATACTTTCGATGATCGCCTATGTATTTATCTCGTCGTGCACCGAGGTGCGTTTTGGAGATGATGCATTCAGCGATGCACCTTCGTTAGACGGAGCGACGATCGATTCGATGTTCAACTCCAGCTACAATGCAGATCGTGTGTTGGCAGCTGCATACTCACACCTCCCATACGGAGTCCCTACGACAGATGATCTAAAGCTCGGAAGCGATGGTTTGGAGGGCATCACCGACCTCCAGATGACGTGGATTTCGGGCGAGACAAATGGTCCTGTTAACCTATATTATAATGGTTCGCTAAGTTCGAGCCTCAACTCGACACTCTCGGGCAGCGAGGCGTATCGCTTTGCCGACGAGGATAGCTACTACGCTATTCGCTATGGTTGGTTGTATATTGAGAATGCGTCGAAGATTCCAGACATTGACGATGCTACTCGCAACCAGCGCATTGCTGAGGCTAAGGTAGTGATTGCGATCTCATACGCTGAGATGTTGCGCTACGTCGGTGGAGTACCCTTGATCGACCACGCAATCGACGTAACAGAGGTTATGGAGTTTCCACGTGCTACGTTCGAGGCTACAGTAAACTACATCGTGCAGCTACTCAACGAGGCAGCGCCGAACCTACCTTGGTCAAACACAAGTGCGAGCGTAGATGGTGGTCGATTGACAAAAGCATCAGCACTAGCTCTAAAGCTACGTGTATTGTTGTTTGCGGCGAGCCCAACATTCAACTCCGACACGAAGTGGCACCCCGCAGCAGACGAATACACTTGCTACGGCAACTACAGTATGGATAGATGGAAAGCTGCCTACGACGCAGGTACAGATTTCTTCACGAACCTCAGCAGTTCGGGCTACTACGGACTTGTACAGTCTAGCGATCAAACTACGACAGGCTATCGTGCAGCATTCCGCACAGCATACTACGAGCAGGGCAGCGGCGAGACATTGATCTCGATTCGCAAGAGTGTCAACACCAACTATCACGTTCTACTAGCTCCAAACCGAGCATTTGCAGGTCCAACACTCGACTATGTAAATATGTTTGATTGGGCAGACGGAACTGCGTTCGACGCTGAGAACTTCGACTGGGATGTCGACTGGGAGAGCACAGATGATTATACGATCCCATTCTTTATCCCCGTAGATGGTGAGTTCCCTGGCACAGAAACACGCGATCCACGCCTCTACGAGACAGTCGCTACACCTGGTTCATACTGCTACAATGGAGTCCTCGCCGAGGTCTACACCAACGCAACAGGCTACCAAGGATTCGACAACAACTCAGGTTTCTACCTTATGAAGTTCAACCTTGAGCAGGAGAGCGACCGCAGCACCAACCCACACTGGCCATACCTACGTCTGTCGGAGATCTACTTGAGCTACGCAGAGGCGATCAACGAGTATGACGGAGCTACAGCAGACAGATACCAATATCTCGACGCAATCAGAACACGTGTTGGATTGGGCGCAACATCAAAGAGAGATATGACGCAAGAGGAGTTCCGCAACTATGTCCTCGACGAGCGAGCACGAGAGCTAGGATTCGAGGAGGTTCGTTGGTTCGATATGGTTCGTCACGGATTGGTGGATGACTTCACAAAGCCACTTCACAAGTTGTCGTCGGTAGGTCTAGCGGCAGATGGAACAGGTAGCGCCACGAACCCTGCGATGTTTAGCTTCAAGGTTGAGGAGATCCCATCGACACGCTACTGGGCGAAGAGCTGGGACACGAAGTGGTACCTATCGCCAATTCCACAAGATGAGGTGAATTTGGGTTACGGAATGACACAAAACCCAGGTTGGTAGAGTTGATTGCTACTAATAACCATTAAAAGAAAGTTATCAATATGAAAAAACACTATATTTTAATATTGTCGTTGGTCGTTGCAACTAACTCTATCACTGCCCAAAACAGCGATAGCCTAGCCCTTGCAGCACCAATCGCGAGTCGTGCCTACGTCAGCGTAAGCCAAGACGACTCACTATTCGAGAAGGCTCCAGAGGCAGATGTCGCAAAGGCACTCTACGGAGCTCTTCCAGGAGTGTCGGTGACGAGCTCCAACGTAACGAGTGCATCGGACAATGCAGCGATCACCATC
The DNA here is from genome assembly GCA_047178665.1 of Rikenellaceae bacterium. Taxonomy (GTDB): domain Bacteria; phylum Bacteroidota; class Bacteroidia; order Bacteroidales; family Rikenellaceae; genus Alistipes. Next base: position 39,060 of record JBCQTK010000004.1, read on the forward strand.
CACGGCAAGACTCCGCTGGTATTGATCGACGGATTTCAGCGCAGCATCTCGGAGCTACACAACTACGAGATCGAGTCGATCACCATACTAAAGGATGCAGCATCGTTGGCAATCTATGGTACTCAGGGTGCTAACGGCGTGATCGTGATCGAGACAAAGAGAGGTGCAAACGAGCGATTGAAGGTGAGTGCAAACTATCAGTTTGGTCTCTCAACAGCGTTCCGTCAACCTGAGTTTGCAGACGCCTACACCTACGCGACGAACTACAACGCAGCACGTCTGCTCGATGGTTTGAGCGAGACCTACAACGAATATGAGTTGGAGGCGTTCAAGAATGGAACCTACCCATCATACTACCCTAGCGTAGATTGGATGGATCAGGTCTACAACGACTTTGGCTACAACCACAAGTTGGATCTTACGTTCCAGGGCGGCAACAAGACATTCCGCTACTTCACGATGGTTGAGTATATGAAGGATACTGCGCTATACCGCAGCAACTCCGACAATAGCGGCTACTCGACCGATCCGACTGACACACGTTTGGGCGTTCGTGGTAATGTAGACGTTAACTTGTCGACATCGACATTGATCCGTTTCGGCGTTATGGCTCGTATCAGCGAGAGCAACCTTAGTGCATCAGCCTCTGAGGCATCGGCAGCAGCGTTCAACACTCCATCGGCAGCATTCCCCGTGAGACTACTCAACGGAGTGTATGGTAGCGCCGACGGTTATGGAGCAAACAACGCAACGGCACTGCTCAACAGCACAGGTATCAACAACACTACCTACACGACGATGATTGCCGATTTGAAACTTCAGCAATCGTTGGATTTCCTCACCGAGGGTCTATCGGCTGAGGCAGCTGTATCGTTCGACTATGCAGGTAGTATGTACGACAACGCCAGCGACTCATATCGCTATGGTGAGTACAACGCGAAGATCCTCGATGGTGGAATCATCCGTACCGACATAGCCTACGACGGCGAGGATGCTTCGGTACTTACGTATGACTCCGACTTCAATGCACTCTCGGTTCGTTCGACATTCTACGGCGGTGTAGACTACAAGAAGAGCATCGGCGACAACAATCTATCGGGAGCGTTGGTCTATAGCCATAACTCGACAATCCTCAATGGACAGAACACCTCGATGAAGCGTCAGTCAGTAATCGCTAAGGCGTCGTACAACTATGCTGATCGCTACTATGTAGATTTCGCCACTAGCTACGCTGGTACGTCGTACCTAGAGCCAGGAGCGAGATTCAACTGGTACCCTGCGGCAAATGTAGCGTGGGATGTTAAGAAGGAGAATTTCTTGTCTGACTACAAATTAATCGATCGTCTCAAGATATTCGCATCGTATGGTTTGTCGGCGACAGATTCATACCTCGACTACAACCTCTACACACAATACTACAGCACGACAAACGCTGGTTCGTACCTCTTCACAACAGGCTACACACCCTACTATGGTCAGGCTGAGGAGGCCCTACCCGCAGAGGGTCTAAAGGCTGAGCAGTCGTTGCGATTCACTGCAGGTTTCGATATGGGACTATTCAACAACAAGCTATCGCTATATGGTGAGTACTTCAACGACAAGCGCAGCAACGTGTTGATCACGATGGGCAGCGTGTCGGAGGTTATCGGAGTATCGCTTTCGCAGCAGTCGACAGGTAAGACAAACTACAGCGGTGTCGATTTCGGTGCTTCGTGGAGCGACCGCAAGGGTGATTGGGGCTATGGAGTTCAGCTCAATGGTTCATACTACACGAGCGAGATCGTCGACAATGGTCAGGCGTTCCAGCAGTACGACTACCTCTACCAGAGCGGCAACGAGGTTAGCCAGCAGTATGGACTAGAGGCAGTTGGATTCTTCGCCGATCAGGTCGATATTAACAACAGCCCATCGCAGAGCTTCAGCGACGTACGTCCAGGAGATGTTAAGTATCAGGATCAGAATGGCGACGGCGTGATCGACAGCCAGGACATCGTGAAGATGTATGACTCATCTGACCCATCGTTCGTCTTTGGATTGAACTTCAACGTATCGTATAAGAACTTCGAGATCTATGCAGCGTTCCAGGGTGTCTCTGGCGTAACAAAGTCGTTGCTCAACACAGGGCTCTACGATCCATTGATTTCGTATGGCAACCTTTCGTCAGCATTCCTATGGGACGAGACTACCTGGACAGCTGACAACGCCGCAAATGCGACAATGCCACGCTTGACAACTCAGGAGAACTCGAACAACTACCAGAACAGCTCGCTATGGTTGAGGAACTTCTCATATATGAAGTTGCGCAATTTGACTATCGCCTACAACCTCCCACGAAAGATTACGAAGTTTGCTGATGTGCAGATTTATCTTCAGGGAACAGATCTATTCTCGGTTGATGGCATAGGATTCACTGACCCCGAGGCGATCTCGTCGGAGTACTACCTCTCGACAAAGTCTTACTGGGCTGGAGTTAAGTTTAACTTTTAATCGGAGATTGAGAATATGAAAAGATTAATATATATAATAGCAGCGTGCGTAACGTTACAATCGTGTAACTATCTCGACTTCGACGAGACATCTAGTGTCTACACCGAGGAGGATATGTACGACACCTACACACGATGTGCGCAGATGTTGACCAACGTCTATAGCTACATACCACAAGATTTTGGCACTATAGATTGCGCTATGCGTGATTGCGGATCAGACGACGCAGAGTACGCCAACACGGCTGGAACTATACAGGCTATGAACAATGGCAACTGGTCGGCAACCAATACGCTCGACACACAGTGGACACTCTACTACGGTATCCGTGCGGCAAACGACTTTATACAGAACGTTGTCGACGTAGATTTCTCACGCTACGAGTATAGCACCAACTACTCGACGTGGATGGATAAGTTGCAGTACCACGTATATGAGGCACGAGTACTACGTGCACACTTCTTCTTCGAGTTGGCGAGACGCTATGGCGACATTCCGATGCCGACGACGGCGCTCACTATCGAGCAGGCTAACGAACTGCCCAAGACCTCATTTGAGGATGTCATCTCGTTCATCGTTTCTGAGTGTAGCGATAGTGCACCAAACCTACCCATCAGCTACGAGGTAGAGGTGACAGGAAGCGAGTTCGGACGTGTGACACAGGGATTTGCTCTAGCCGTAAAGACGAAGGCTCTACTCTACGCAGCGAGCCCTCTCCACACTACGAGCGACGCAGATAAGTGGAAGAGCGTAGCACGTGCAGCTATGGAGGTAATGGCAGTCAACCGCGACGGCGTACAAGAGTATTCGCTCGACACGGATGGAGTGTTCAACAGTGCTGACCAAACTTCCGACGAGATCATTATGTTGCGTTTGAACTCACAGAGCAGCAACTTCGAGCTCTACAACTTCCCAGTTCGTTTCACCTATGGCAACCGCTCGGGTAGCATCTACGGAGTATTCCCCACACAGAACTTGGTGGAGACATTCCAGACTACCGCTGGTTACTCGATCGAGCTATCGGAGGATGGTGACTGGATCTGTGCCGACCCTAATTTCGATGCACAATCGCCCTACGCCCTTCTCGACAAGCGTTTCGCTCGCACAGTTTTGGCTAACGGCGACACATTCAAGGATGAGACGATCCAGCTATACGAGGGTGGTCAGGACGACAACGTAATCGACGCAGGAGGCTCTGCGACAGGTTACTTCCTCAGGAAGTATATCGCCGAGAGCACTAGCTTTGTACAGAACGCTACGGTGACAAACTACCACAACTGGATCATCTATCGCTACGCCGAGACTCTGCTATCATACGCCGAGGCTATGAACGAGGCGTTTTCGCCAACCTACACCGACTCGGAGTTTACGCTCTCAGCATTGGGGGCTCTTAACTTGATCCGTGCCAACGCAGGTATGCCGAACATTGAGACAACAAAGGCGTACGAGACATCATACTCTACACAGAGTGGTCTACGCACGATCATCCAGAATGAGTGGCGAGTAGAGTTTGCGTTCGAGGATCACCGCTTCTGGGACATCCGTCGTTGGAAGATCGGCAACACGACAACCGAGATCGCAGGCATTGGGATAACATTGAACAGCACAACTGGCGAGTATAGCTACAGCCGCAACATCTACGAGAATCGTATCTGGAGCGACAAGATGTATCTCTACCCTATTCCACAGTCGGAGTTATTCGCCAACCCCAACCTAGCGCCACAGAATAGTGGATGGTAGTATTTTGAATTATAAAAAATTACAAATATGAAAATAATAGAGAAAGCCCTAAATGGAGCTACGTTGCTACTAGCGACGCTATGTTTTGCTCTCCTATTGGGATCGTGTACCGAGAATGAGATTGATTCGCAGTATCAGAACTACGCCGACAAATTCGACGAGTACACGATCACGGCAGGTGTCGACGAGGAGATCCCCTACGACGAGAGCGACAATTATATTATCTCGATAGCCTCAAACAAACCTTGGAGCATCGAGGTGAGCTACGAGGATGTCGACAGCGAGGATTGGTGTACGTTGAGTGCCTACAGCAGTGGTGAGATTGGTCTAACGGCAGATGTCACTATCTACGCTGCGGCAAACACATCGAACGAGTCGCGCAAGGCATTTATTGCCGTATCGCTTGAGGGTGTTGAGGAGCCTACGCTCTACACGATCGTTCAGTCTGGATTTGTGGCTGAGTTGTCAGCTTCGGCAGCAGGCAACGACCTTGCGGCTATCGCAGACGCTTCGACGACATTCACCATCTACTCAAACACAGATTGGGAGATCACCGACGCGAGTGGCAAATATACATTCGAGCCATCAACAGGTAGTGGCGACACAATCGTCACAGCAATGACCACATCGGCGAACACTACGCAAGAGAATATCGTAACAGAGGCTACAATCTCGGCAGAAGATGTCGACGATGTAACTGTCACCTTGACGCAGCTATTTGTACCTGCATCTCTCGTGATAGTAGATTTCTCAACTCTCAACAACTCAACTTATGTTGGCTCTGCAGGTAGTGTTTCACTCTCTGAGGGTATTTTGACAATCACGCAAACATCTACGACGGGTAGCAGTGGCTCTACGTCAATGACACGTCCATCTGTAAGCAACCCTGGAGACTTTGGAATTGGAACATACGTATTCACAATCGAGGAGACTCTATTGCAGGATGACGCCTTCTTCACAATCTATTTAGAGGATGATTTGACCAATAGGAACATCCTATACCTCGGTGCAAATGCAGGTTTGTCAAATGTATTTAGATTAAACTCAACCGTTTTCAATCCAACGATCTCAACGACGATTGACGACCTAAGGGGTGCGAGCACGATAACTGTTTCGATCCTCCCTACAGATGGCAACTACGACTGTGCGACAGCGACGTTAACTGTGATGATCGACGATACTGTATTTTTATCATACGACCACACATATAACTACACCAACAGCGAGACCGAATACTCACTATTCCTATTCGGACTTGGAACAGTTGGTGGCGTAACTAGCGAGAACTACATCAAGCTAAGCGAGGTGAGTTACTTGCCATACGAGAGTGGTGTTGTGATTGAGAAGTTAGAGATCGACACCAGCACAATGGGCAACATCCCAGCGAACGGAGGTTCTGTGTCGTTCTCGATTAAGGAGACTACGAGCGACTGGAGTATTGCGGAGGTTGCTGGACTCACGATCTCGCCAATGTCAGGTACGGCAAGCGAGAGTGCTGTGACAGTCACAGTCTCTGCAGGTGCAAACACTACCGATGGTTCGATCAGCCACAGCGTAGTTGTCACACCGACGAGCGAGGGTACTACATTGACAGCCGAGACTGTTTCGATCTCGCAGCTCTACGAAAGTCCCGAGGTATTTGAGGGTATCGACTTCTCGATATTTAACTATATTGACTACCTACACGGAACCTCTAGTATTGCAGATAGCGGTGCGCTAACACTTACCCACACTTCGACAAAGCAGTCTCGCTTTATGAATACGTCAAACGACTCGACAGAGTATAAGTTTGGTACATATACATTCGAGATTGGTGAGTACATAGGTCAGGATGATGGATTTATATCATTCACACTTGACGACAGTGGAGCTACTAGCGACAGAGCGATCTTATACATTGGGCAGCCTACAGATAACTCAGTATTTAAGATCGATGGAACAGTAGTTAACCCCAACCTAAAGGTTGACATAGCAACCCTAGAGGCGATGGAAGAGCTAGAGCTTTCGATCCTACCGACCAATGGCTACTCAGATTGCTCAACTGCAACATTGACTCTTTCGATTGATGGATCGGTTATCTCCACAACGAACCACACAAAGAACAACACAGATAGCGATGCACCATACGTATCTCTAATCGTAGGAATCGGAACAGCAAGCGCATCAGTCACTGGTACACACTCGATCACAATCAACTCGTTCAACTACACACCATACGTTGGAGTTACGAGCAGCGATCCAAACCTATCGTTTGGAACTGAGTCATCGACTATTTCAAATATTGGTGAGACATTCTCTATCGACATTTCAACATACGACATCACATCAATCGAGCTAGAGAGTAGCCACGATGGTGTGTCGTATGAGGTAGCAGCTGATTTGTCATCGGTCAGCGTAACAGTCGGAGCAAACAACTCCTATGCTGAGCGTGAGGTTACTCTATCGCTAATTGGTGATGGCACTGTCGCAGGATCGAACACCTACACTGTGACGCAGCCTTCAGATGTATCTAGTGTATTAGGTGGAGATACGGTTGTCGACAACAATGGTTCTACAGTCTGTTCATTCGTGTCATCATCTAATGTACAGGGACGTGTAATGACCTCATCATATTACGGAATGGGTACATTTACAGTTAAAGTTGATGGTATAAGTCTTGATTCAGACTCATCAATATCTATCCAGAATTATCTCTACGATACATCTAGCTGGTACAATATCGAGTTACGTGGTGATGGAACATCAGGGTCTACGTCTAACACAAAATTAGTATTGGATTACTACAATGGTGCCGACAGCAAGCTATTCTACTTTGGCTCACTCACAAACGAAGAGATCAATGCGATCACCGAGATAAAGTGGAGCGTTACACCATCAACGAGCACTACTGATTATGGCACAGCAGGAGTTGACGACATCGAGATCAATGTCTACATAAATGGATCAACAACACCGCTTTTGACAGGATACCACGATGATTTCTGGAGCGCTTCATCGACCTACGCTATGCCACTTTACTTCGGTGTACGCTACAGTGGTGATACGACAAGTTACATCTCATATGAGTCGATCGTATTCGAGCCATACTCAGCTAATTAACAACATTAAAAAATTAGAGCTATGAAGATTAAAAATATAAAGAACAACATAACGAGATGGGCGGCAGCCCTCTCGGTTCTTGCTAGCTTCGCCGCTTGTAGCGACGATGGGCAAGATGGCGACTGGGTAGATCCTCGCTACCGCAACATCGAGGATAGCTACACACTCGATGCATCGGGCGACGGAGAGATCAAGTTTGAGATCCAATCGAATATGGCGTGGGAGATATTCAGCGACAACCCCGAGTGGTGCACAATCACCCCATCGACAGGCGAGGCAGATATTCTGAGCGAGGTGACAGTGAAGTACAACCCATACTACGAGCTCGATGCGCGCGAGGATGTTATCAACCTCAAGAGCGACTACTGGACATTCAAGCAGATCCCCGTCACTCAGATAGGTGTCGCAACACTTACGATCTACGACATCGACAATGAGATCGAAAAGGTAGCTGACGCTAGAGGAGAGTTCTCGCTCGACGTCAACCAAGATTGGCATCTCGACGTAGAGCAGAGCGGCGATTGGTTCGCGCTGACCGACGAGACCCCAACCGAGGGTAAGGCTATGTTGGATGACGACGGCAAGTATATCACCCAAAAACTCACGATCGCCTACACGGCAGAGGAGAACATCGGCGAGAAACGTGTTGCTAGAGTAAATCTTTACGACCGACACGACGAGAAGATCTACGCCCTAGATATTACGCAGGCTGGTTTGACCCTTGAGCCAGCGTCGGGCGAGAGCTCATTCATATTCGAGTCTACGGAGTCTACATCGACAGAGATCGAGATCAACGCAAATGTTGAGTGGGGAGCTTACATAGCCTCTGACGTGTCGTGGTTGACTAACCTCGTAGCAGATGAGACAAACGGCAAGATCACATTCGACCTCGCAGCGAACTCATCTACTTCGGCTCGTGCGGCATACATAATGCTACAATCTGATCCAGCAACCGCTGTTGAACCTCAGTTGACTAAGTTCATCACTATCATTCAGGGTAGCAACTCAAGCCGCCAAGTATTCAATGACTTTGGTAGTGTGTCACCAAGCGCTGACAATTTCTATCAATATGTAGGTGATGCACCGACGCAGGTGACTGACGCAAACTCTGACAACGGCGACGGATATTGGGACTATATTCTCAATGGACGTGTAATGACCTACGGAGTTGCAGCACCATACGGATTGTATGAGCTAGAGGTGTCGCACCTACAGAATGTTGGAACAGATGGAATCTCGACCGACAACTTCTTCTTGACGTGTCAGTTCAACTCAAACTCTAGCGACGTGATTCACTTCTGTATCAATATGGGTTCGATCGTCAGCTCATATGTGGTGAGTGGAACGACTACGACAAGCTCAACATTGATCTCTAGCATCGACGCAGATTTCGACTACGAGGCGAAGAATTTTATGGGACTATCGGTGACTCAGGGATCATCGGGCTACCTCGACTATGCGTGGTATCTCAATGGCGAGTTGGTCAAATCTATCGCAGGATTTAGCTGGCTCAACGACTACTGGTTCGGAATCAACGAGGCTAATACTGGTACTGGATCGGGAATCCTCAACGTTATCTTCGGAGGAAATGCAGGAACAGACCCCGCGAAGCTTCGCGCATACACGCTCTACTACACTGCACCTGCAACATACGATGCAACGCCAACGATCCACCCCAATTACGAGGATGAGTTCAACGCAGCACTGTAACAAATAGATCTATGTGGCGGGGTGTAACCTCGGTTAACTCCCTGCCACAAGATCAAACATAAAAAAACAGATTAAAATTATGAGAAGAGAGATTAATCATATAATATTTGGAGCGTTCGCTATCCTCTGCGCATTTAGCGCCGTGGCGTGCAACGAAGATCCAATCGAGCAGCCTACTTATGCCGGTGGCAACGAGTCGGCTCTACTCAAAGAGTTTGTCGTGGAGTATAGCTCCTACCAATACTCTATTCCGATCGACCAGGAGAGCCAAGAGATGACGCTCGGCGAGATGCGATACAGCGCACTAGTGTCGTCGGTGTCGGCTACACTTGCCGATGGCGCAGAGATCTACCCTAACCCATCGGATATTGATGAGTGGTTCACGACACAGACATTCAAGGTGAGCCGTGGCGAGGAGGAGGTTACATATACACTTAACTTCCCCAACAAATCTGACATCGTCGAGTTCAAATCGGTGGGCTACATCACAGCCGCATACTTCGACTACGACAACAAGATCAACACCATCGACTGGAGCAACCTCTCGCACGTCATTATGTCGTTTATACAGGCTAATGCAGATGGATCTATCCAAGATTCACACGCCAAGTTGACCGAGCGTCTCAACCACCTCAAAACTCTCAAGGATGAAAATGAGTTTAAGTTGATGATCGCTATCCAGAGCTCTGCGACCAGTTCGGCTCAGTTCTACTCAGCTATCAACACCGACGAGAAACGCGCTACGCTCATCGCCAACATCATCGACTATGTGGATCTACACGACCTCGATGGTATAGATGTCGACTTTGAGGAGTATGGTTATGTCGGCACAACCGTATTCGCCTCATTCATCGAGGAGCTCGGAGTAGCGGTTGAGGAGCTAGAGGTTGAGATGGGTCGCGACCTACTATATTCAGCTGCCGTAGCACCAAACGTTAGTGGCTATCCATCGGATCTGGGCACGCATCTCGACTTCATCAACTTGATGATATATGACCTTGGTTGGAATTCACTCAATGCACAACACGCATCGTACTCTCACTTTACGACATATATGAGCGCTAACTACGCCCAGATATATGGAGCGACACCACGTCAGCTAGTTGGTGGTTTGCCATTCTACGGCTACACCTACGACGCATTGGGCGCAAACTCTACAGCATCGGGCAGCAACGGTACACAGAAGGCATACTACGAGATCTACACCACCTATTTGAGCGAATATGGAGCTGACGCAATCGCTGACGGGAACCAGATCGAGAACACCGTCTACAATGGTCGTGAGTTGATACGCGAGAAGTGCGACTATGTACTAGCCAACAACTACGGCGGTGTGATGATCTGGCAGATCGGGCAAGACCTAACCGACGCCAACGTCGACGAGCAGACCCACAAACTACTCCCCGTAATCGGCGAGACATTGCCATTCATCGAGGGCAAAACAATCACAGAGTAACAACATAAGAGTGTTACAAAAGCAAATATCCCCGACTCAACAGTGAGTCGGGGATATTTACGTAAATGGTGGTAAGTTACTACTCGCCGATGGTGTTCGATTGCTCGATGTCCTTGAAGTAGCGATAGGTCGACACCCTCAGCTCGGTGGCTGCAGCGTCGTCGCATACGAGGATTCCGTTAGGGTGTATCTGTAGCCCCGTGATTGTCCAGGTATGGTTATATGCACCCTCGACACCCTGCTGAACGGCACGCGCCTTCTTCGCCCCCGTAGCGAGGATCATCACACGCTTCGATGCTAATATTGTCCCTACACCAACCGTCAGCGCAGTCTTTGGAACTAGCGAGATGTCGCCGCCAAAGAAACGAGCATTTACCGCGATCGTATCATCCGTGAGGGTCTTAACACGAGTGAGCGACGATAGCGACGAGAATGGCTCGTTGAAGGCGATATGACCATCCTCACCGACACCACCCATAAAGAGGTCAATCCCTCCTGCGGCAGCTATACGCTCCTCGTAACCACGACACTCAGCCTCCAGATCCTCAGCGTTGCCATTGAGGATGTTGACATTCGATGGGTCGATGTCGATGTGCGAGAAGAAGTTATTCCACATAAACGAGTGATAGCTCTCGGGGTGCGACTCCGCAAGCCCCACATACTCATCCATATTGAAGGTTACTACACCCTTAAACGACACCTCACCAGCCTCATACGCGGCGATAAGCTCCTTGTAGCAATCGAGCGGTGTCGATCCTGTAGGCAACCCCAACACTAGTTTGCCACCTGCAGCATTGATCGCTGCGATAATCTCACGTGCTGCCCACTTGGCAACACCAGCTTTTGTATTCTCTATTATTAATCTCATCTTCTATTTTATTATATAAATCGAAAGGACATCAAAAAAATCAAACCTAGAACATCTTCACGAACACCTCAATCGCCTGATACTCCGCCATTCCGAGTTTGTCGTAGGTGCGAGCGGTGTTCTGTGTGCGATCCTCGGCACGCTGCCAGAACTCACGTGAATCCTCGCCCGGGAATGGAACTATATCTTTCTGCGACAGGTGGCGATAGATGGCGTGGCGTTTCTTGATGAGCTCACCTGGGCTCAACGGCACAGCCATATCGACCATATCTATATCCCACTCCTGCCAAGCTCCTCTATAGAGCCATAGGTGGCAATCAGCGAGCCACTCGTCGCCCTCGATCTGTTTCAACGCCTCCAAGATCGCCTCCATACAGGTGCGGTGTGTGCCGTGTGGATCGGTAAGATCACCTGCGGCGTAGATCTGGTGTGGCTGGATCTCGCGCAGGATATTGATCACAATATCTATGTCGGCTTGTGTCAAAACACCCTTCTTGACACCGCCCGTCTCGTAGAATGGGAGGTTGAGGAAGTGAGCGTTATTGAGGTCATCGAGCCCAAATGAACGAACCGCAGCACGCGCCTCAGAGCGGCGTATAGCCCCCTTTATATCGAGTAGCAGGCGTGGTTCTGGCTCGCCTTTTCGTTTCTCCTTTATAACATTTAGGATGCTCTCGCTGTCGCCAACGAAGCCCATTTCGAGCGATGCTTGGAGCGACTGCACCACAACATCGTCGTGCACCGCAACATTTCCCGACACCTCATACGCCACGTGTACATCGTGACCCTGCTCCACGAGGCGGATGAATGTTCCACCCATCGAGATGACGTCGTCGTCGGGGTGTGGTGAAAAGATAAGCACTCTCTTCTTGTGGGGCTCAGATGGGGCTGGGCGTGTTGAATCATCGGCATTTGGCTTGCCGCCAGGCCACCCTGTGATGGTGTGCTGCAAGTCGTTAAAGACGTCGATGTTGATCTTGTCGTAGTTGCCTGCGCTCTCCAACAATCCCGACAATGAGTTCTCGATATAATCATTGTAGGTGAGCTTTAGGATCGGTTTCTCGACCTTCTTGCAGAGCCAAACTACCGCCTTACGGATATAGCTAGGTGTCCAGTTGCAGGGGCTAACTAGCCACGGAGTCTGAACTCGGGTAAGCTGATTTGCTGCATCCTCGTCGATCACAACCTCGATGTTGTAGTGGTTCTGGAGGTGTGAGGCTGGAATCTGTGAGTTAATATCGCCCTCGATTACCTGACGCATTATCTCTGCCTTATCCTCAGACCACGCCATCAATATAACCTTCGACGCCTTCATTATCGTTCCGAGACCAACCGTGATCGCCATTTGCGGCGTCAGGTCGATGCTTGAGAAGCGTGACGCCTGCACCTTGCGGGTATTATAGTTGAGCTGCACGAGGCGTGTTGGTGACTTCTCGTAGGTGTCGGGCTCGTTGAAACCAAGCTGCCCATCGTCGCCAACACCGAGAACCAAAAGGTCTATCTTGCTTGCTTCATTATCGTAGTTCTTGCAATATTTCGAGATCTCAGAGTTGGGTGTAGAGCCATTGGGAAGGTGGATATTCTCGGGCAAGATGTCGATGTGATTCAACAACGTGTCGTGAATACCGAAGTTGCGGCTACGGTGGTCGCTAGAGTCGATCGGATAGAACTCGTCGATTGAGTAGATCTCGACATTGCGGAACGAGATGCGCCCCTGCTTATAGCGCTTTACGAGCTCACGATAGAGCCCAAGCGGAGTGCGCCCTGTCGACAAGCCAAGTGTGAAAAGTGGATTCGACTCGAATACGTCGACCGAGAGATTGATCGACTCAAACTCCAATATAGAGCGCTCGATACGATCGGCGATATAGCCGACGCCCTGCTCCTCATTTGAGAAGATGCGTGTGGGGATCTTCTCATAACGCTGGATTATCTCCTGCGAGATGGTATCGGTGATAATGCCACCGACCCTTGTTAATTGATATTTACTATTTTCCATTATTGTAAATTATTATGTTTCAACTATTATCGCAAAGGGATAATTTTGAATGTGAATGTTCTATCCTCACACTTCACCTGGTATGGTTCAAGTGGCAGAGCTCGCCAACTATTTACGCAACCCAGCCCCGACTGTGTCTGGTCAATGTTGAAGTTTACATAGTCATCCTGCTCAAGCTCCTGCCAATGACGCTGCCCCTTAGCTACCCCACTCTCGTCGAGCAGCGCAGTCGAATATTTCAGAGCCGACGCAGAGAATGGTGTCGCAGAGACGATCATCACACCCTGTCCGCTCTCGGTCGTCTGTCGCCACCAACGGATGTCGCAACGATTACCACTCTCCTGCGGACGGATATACTCGAAGTGCTGCTCTGCGCTTCGCTGTGTGTAGATACCATAGAGAGCCGATGATTTACGATCGCTATAGTTCTCGATCTCGCCACGTCCGTAATATTTCGATGTGTCGAAACTCTTGTGGAGCTGAACACTCATACCGAAACGCAACATATTTGGATGCTTGCCCTCCTCGGTGTCGAGACTCTGTGTCACCTCCACCGCGCCGAACTTGTCGATCGCATATTTGAGCGAGAGCTTCGACTCAACTGCCGCAAGAGAGTACTCCGCCTCGACGATAAGCATCTCACCCTCGAACTTATGATCGAGCGATAGCAAACGAGGTTTGATGTCGCGCCAAACAGCGAAGTTGATGTGTGAACGAGCACCATAATCGTTGTCGGTGACAGCGCGCCAGAAGTTCGGCACGAGGGCTCCATTAGCATCAATTATCGAACTGCGTCCAACCTCATAATTTACCATATATCCGCTCTCCTTGTCGAAGTCGATGTGGAAATCATATCCGCTAATTATCAGCTTATAGAAGTTCTGGTCGTTGACCTCGGGGAGGGTGACATATGAGTTCTGATCGTCACGTGAGTAACTAACCTCATTGTGGTAGCCATCGTATGGTGCGATCTCTAGCTGATCCTTCGCAATGCGTGTACCTGCCGCCAAAAGAGGCTCGGCAACCTTCAACTTATAGTTTAGGTTTAGGAGCACCTCCTTCGAGAGATCAACCCCCGAGAGCGAGTAGCCCAAATCGACCGTGCGGCTCTGACCAGCTGGGACATTGAGGTTCAACACCTCGCCCGAACGGATCACCTCTCCATCGACCATTATCTCCCACTCAAGTTTGATGTTGCTTAGGTTGATGAATGTATATTCGTTGTAGATCTTAACCTTGCTGCTCGCAGAACTTGGGAGCTCACTCCAGATCGACTGGTGGATATACCTCACCTCGTCGGCGTGGGGGTTGAGCTGACGATCGGGATTCACGAGACCATTATTGCAGAAGTTCTTGTCACGATTACAGTCATACGCATTGAAATCACCAGCGTATCCAAAGACGTCGATCCCCTCGGCTGTCGTTAGGTGTGGCGACTGATCGACAAAGTCCCAGATGAAACCACCCTGATACGATGGATATTTGCGGATAAGATCCCAATACTCCTTAAATCCACCCATCGAGTTACCCATTGCGTGAGCATACTCACACTGGATGTATGGTTTTGCAGGAGAGTCCGACACATACTTCTCCGCGACCTCATACGAGTCATACATCGGGCAGGTAATATCTGTACCCTCACCACCACGAGCCATCTCATACTGCACCAAACGGCTAGAGTCCGCCGCCTTGATCCAGCGATAGCAATTTAGGAAGTTCTCGCCCATACCAGCCTCGTTGCCGAGCGACCAGATGATGATTGATGCGTGGTTGCGATTAGCCTCCACGTTGCGCTGATTGCGCTCCAAGTGAGCTAGCTTGTAGCTCTCATCCTTTGCCAACGTCTTCTCCTCGAAGAAGAGACCGTGCGACTCAACGTTAGCCTCCGCTACGACATACAACCCATAGATGTCGCATAGCTCATACCACAACGCCGCATTGGGATAGTGACACGTTCTTACGCTATTGATATTGAGTTGCTTCATAATCTTAATATCCTCGACCATACGCTCGGGGCTGACATATCCACCTGTGAATGGGTCGATCTCGTGGCGATTTACACCCTTCACCAAGATCGGTTTGCCGTTGATGCGAAGCTGCGAATTTACGACGTCGACCGAACGGAATCCAATCTTCTGTGGGATCGACTCAATCTCCTTGCCAGAACCATCCTTCAGCGTCGAAACCAACAGGTATAGATCTGGTGTCTCGGCACTCCACGCCTTGACCTGCGAGAGTGTATAAGTTAGCGTCTCGCTCGACGCCGGAACAGTACGTTTGAAGATGCAATCGCCACTCTTCATCTCACCTCTGTTGTTCGGCGTGCCGAGCGTATATAGAGCATACTCCATCGTGTGACCCGCCAGATCGCCCTTGCCCTCTGTCGCAATCGTGAGCACACCTCTCTTGAAGTTGCTGTCGAGCGTAGAGGTGATTACTAGATCCTCAATGCGGTTCTTGCTACGTGCATATAGGTAGCTGTCGCGCATAATTCCTGAGTAGCGGAAGAAGTCCTGATCTTCAAGATATGTGCCGTCGCACCAACGCAAAACCTGCATCGCGAAGAGATTCTCGCCACTCTTAATATATGGAGTCACATCGAACTCTGCGCTGAGTTTGCTATCCTCGCTATAACCAACAAACTCGCCATTGACCCATAGGTAGAAGCACGACGCAACAGAACCAAAGTGAGCGATTACATCCTTGCCATCCCACTCCTCAGAGATGTTGATCACACGACGATATGAACCGACGTGGTTGCCCTCGACGGGTACGTGCGGAGGATCAACCTCAGCCTGACGGCGCCACGGGAATCCCTCATTGATATAGAGAGGATCACCATATCCATTCAGCTCCCACGCACCAGGCACGGGGATCTCACCCCACCCCTTGTCGTTGAAGTCGGGCGCTACGAATGCCTGATCCATAGCGTCGGAGTTGGTTGCGAAGTTAAACTTCCACACTCCGTTGAGACTTTGGTAGCTCTGCGACGACTCCGCCTTAGTCGCTATTGCCGCCTTCGACGATGGATAGGCGAAGTAGTTAGTGTGCATCTTTGCACGGTTTATCTCATTGATGTTGGGATCTTTCCACTCCTCGAATGTCTGAGCCGAGATAGATGATAGCGACACCGCAAATAGTCCGAATAGAGTTAACGCTCTTTTTAGCATAAGATTATCTGTTTTTTAATTTAGTTTATAATTATATACCTTTAGGTTAGTCACCTCGCTCTTGAAGTCGCCCGTCTTGGCGAGAGGGAATACTAGCGTACTCAACGACTTCAGTTTCTGCTCTGGCGCCTCAACAAATCGACGAACCGTGTCGAGCGACTGTATTAGCTCGCCATCGACATAGATAAATGTAGAGTAACGATCGCCCTGAATCATTATGTTGACCCCATCCTTGTTGAATGTCGAGACACGGAAGTGGTATAGATTCTCATCTCGCGAGAAACCGAGCATCCCATTAATTGGATCTGAGAGGTAGAACTTTGCAAAATCTGACTCAAACAACACCGTACCACGCTCCTCGGGGAGCCCCTTTAGATCGAACGAAACTGTGTAGTCATATCCAATCTCCTCGAATGGCGTTGTCGAGTTGGGCTTCACCTTAGCCGCCTCGTAGATCAACGAGTTTGGTTCGCCATAGCGACCTGCATAGTTGACACCTGGCGCTTCGATCAGCTGCTGGCGACCCTCCTCGAACTCATCAAAAGTGAGAGTTGTGTTTGCGCCCGACCAACACTTAGCCGAAACAACTTGTGCCGCAGGCATAGTGCGATCGTGAATATCCTTCAACGAGATACCCGATCCGTAGCGATCATTCCACAGCGCAAACATTCCGCCTCGGATAGAGGGGTGTTGCTCCTCGAATGTAATATCCGCAACTACCGCAGGAGTCCACTCCGTGTAGACCTTCTCGATATTCAAATAGTCGTTGTAGTATGGAGCAGTTGGGACGATGTAGTTTGACTCGGGGATGTTGATGATCTTATATCCATCGTCGATCATCTCCTGTGGGTTGCCGTATGGGTTGTTCCAGATAAACATCGTAATATCCTCCGACTTCTTCACCTCAGTCTCGCCGTGCATATGTGTAAACGAGCCCCACAAAGCCGCCTTCTTGCCAAACGACTCTACATATTTTATATAGCGATCGGCGAAGTAGCGGAACTTCTCACGAACGTGCTCCTCCTCTGCCACCTTGTACTCATCTGTTCCGATGTGAACCATCTCGCCACGAAATACAGGGTCGTCGCCGCCAATATACTCCTCGAATAGAGCGTCGACAAACTCATATGTCTCGGGCTTAAATAGGTCGAGGTAATTTGGTCCATACTCACTCCCCAACTCGGGTTTGTAGCGCACGAACGCCAACGAATGTGCTGGCACGTCGATCTCGGGAACGATCTGTATGTGTTTCGACTCCGCAAGTATCTGAAGATCAATAAACTCCTGCTTGGTGTAGTGTCCATCCTGCGCAGTGAGCCCTGGGAACTTCTCCGACTCCAACCTGAATGCTGAGTAGTTGCGATTCCAATCGTTGTCGAATATCGCATTCAGCCCATTGTCGTTGAGATGGATATGCAGCAGATTCATCTTGTAGTATGCCAAAATGTCGATATAGTTCTCTAGATATTTAAGCGGGATGAATTTGCGAGCACAATCGAGCAGGAAGCCACGAACTTCGTAGTCAGGGTAATCCTTGATAGCGCCTCGTGGGAGCTCTCCATCGACATCGTAGTCGGCTATTTGGAGCATCGAGCGTGTTGCCCAATACAGCCCCTTTGCACTGCTCGCCCTGACCTCGATGTTCTCCGCTATGTTGATCGTGTAGCCCTCCTCGCCGAGCGATGAGTCGTCGATTAGTTCGAAGGTTATGTTACCCTCCTGAGCTGCTTTTTTCTTGATCGCGATCTGCTCGCCAAAGATCTTTTGGTAATCCACCGCAAATGCCTCAGCCGCGCCGACTACTCCTGGATCGTCCGACGAGAGGAAGATCCTAGTGTCGTCGTCGATTGCAAATACACCACTCGCGCCGCTCCACTCTCGCAGTTCGGGTATCACAAATGGTTTGGGATTGGGGGACGCAGTGAGCGATCCGCAGAGTGTTACTGACGACAGTAACGACAGAAATAAGGTTGCCTCTAGTTTCATATGTATGTAAATTTTATGGTCAAAAAATCAATTTCATTTTAATCGTATCGGTTGTTGCAAATCTCGACAATGAGATCTCCGCAACAACTATAATATTACGATAACAAAAGTAGCGCAAACAATATAAAACATCCTTGTCGAATTGTCTAATTTATTGTAACGAATGTAGAAATAAGCGCCCAATAGGGCAGGAGACAGTATCAATAGATATAAAAAGGAGACAATATTACAACTATTAGACAGGGCTATATATGTATATTTGTGACTACTTAACAAACGACTATTTAGCTATGAAAAAAACATTGAGCAAACTATTTTCAGTTGCATCACTAACCTCTCTAATCTCTTGCGCCGAGAGCGAGCAACCAAATATCATTCTATTTCTAGTAGACGATATGGGGTGGCAAGATACATCGCTCCCATTCCACACCGACACAACAGAGTGGAACCGCCGATTCTCGACCCCAAATATGGAGCGTTTGGCACAGAAGGGTGTGAAGTTCACCAACGCCTACGCCAGCCCGATTAGCTCACCTTCGCGAGTGAGTCTTATGACAGGAGTGAGCCCCACTCGCCACCGTGTGACAAACTGGACATTCTTCAAAGACACATCGACCGACCAGCCAAACGACATACTCGACTACGAGGAGTGGAACGTCAATGGGTTCACCCTCGACGGCTCTGTCGAGAGGGCATATCACGCGACGTCGTTTCCGCAGATCCTTCGAGAGAATGGCTACAAAACACTCTTCGTCGGCAAGGGTCACTTCGGTGCGATCGACACCCCAAGCGCCGATCCGCTAGAGGTTGGATTCGACCGCAACGTCGGAGGTCACGCCGCAGGATCGCAGGGCAGCTACCTCGCAGAGGCGCAGTATGGATATAAGACAGATCACCCACGAGCACACCTATTCGGAGTGCCACACCTAGAGAAGTACTACGACACAGATACATTCCTCACCGAGGCGCTGACACTTGAGTCGATGAATATGATGGATGAGGCACAGGCAGAGGGGAAGCCATTCTTCCTATATATGGCACACTACGCTGTTCACGTACCATTTGACGCCGACAAACGATTCTACCAGAAGTATGTAGATATGGGATTCGAGGAGCAGGAGGCGCGCTACGCATCAATCGTCGAGGGAATGGATAAGAGTCTGGGGGACATAATGGATTATCTCGACGAGAGGGAGATAGCCGACAACACAATCATTATGTTTATGTCCGACAACGGGGGATACTCTGTTGGCGTACGTGCCGCGACCTTCGACGGCGTGGGAAAGAACACGCCCCTACGTGCTGGAAAGGGCTCTCTCTACGAGGGTGGAGTGCGTGAGCCGATGCTAGCCTACGTGCCTGGTATGACTGCAGCAGGGACAATCTGCGACTCACCAATCATAATAGAGGACTTCTTCCCAACAATCCTAGAGCTAGCCAACGCTGAGGGCGACACACATCAGGAGCTAGATTCGCAGAGTTTCGTGGCGGCACTCAAGGGTGACAATATCAACAACGACCGCCCGATATTCTGGCACTACCCCAACAATTGGGGCGAGCGCACCCCCGAGTGTGGCGAGGCGAGCAGCGCCATTCGTCTGGGCGATATGAAGTTCATACATAAGTACGAGACACAAACTAACGAGCTATATAATCTGACGAACGACATTGGCGAGCAGAACAACCTGATCGGATCGAGCGCCGAGTGCGACGCAATAGCGAAAAAGCTAGCGACAATCCTCAGCGACAAGCTCCGCAACGAGAGTTCGAATATGCCTATCGTCAAAGCTACTGGCGTACGATCGGCATACCCCGACGAGACGCTATAGATCTCTCAATCTAAGAGTTAAACACAACCGCCACCATCAGAAATCGTCTGATGGTGGCGGAATTTTTTATAGTTGAAAATCTAGGATCGTCGCTCTCTCTACCACTTACGATACTTGTCGACAGTAGCACCAACGCCACCCTTATGATAACCCACAACGCCAACCTCTAGGCTCTCCATCTTGAAAGCATCGGGATAGTAGATCGAAGCAGATTCAGGGTGCGTGTCGACCAAATTATGCCATTCAGCCCACAACTCATCATACTTCGCAATAGCCTCTCGCATCTTCTCTACCTCTTTATCTCCCTTGACATCGTAAAGTTTGCCATAGTAGAAGATCGAGAAGATCTCGCGGAACAACTCATACTTAATGCGTCCATAAGTTGACGATGTGCGCACAAACAACTCATCCTCCTCACACGACATCTCGATACCCTTCGACAGAGCCTCAATCTCGCGCCACAACTCCACAGCCTCAGCCTTCTCAGCCATCATCTCGTCGCCCTTATCGTTCTTGACAATATAGTTCATATAGGCTGACATTCCGCCCTCACCTGTTATAAAGTGGTCGCGTGCCCAGTTAGTCTTAAATGTGTACTTCGTAATGTCGATCAACGTGCATTGACCCTTCACAACACCCTCATCAGCCTTATGCAGGATTGAGATAAAGTCATCAATCGAACCCTCCTTAACACCCATCAAAGAGAGCGAACGCTCAAGAACCTGTCGCTCATTAAGCGTCGTATCCTGCGCCCACACCGCAGGCGAGATAGTATTTACGTCGCACCAAATCTCATTGGTGATATATGGACCACGCCATCCACCACCTCTCGACCACGTCCATACACCCTGAAACTTAGGGTCTTTTCTTAGATCGCCAAGTGATTTGTACTCTTCGTCGCCCATATTCTGCTCATACTCGACAAAGCCGTTGAGCAGACCTCCGAAGATATAGACTGGGTGCGCACCCTTACCATAATACTCGGGCTGTCCCTGCACCTCGATGATGTAGTTGTGATGGCTCAAACCGATGGTCGGATTGAAGCGTGTGAGACGGTGGAAGTCACCCTGGGTATACTTAATAGATATAGCTAGATTCTCGTGCGCCTCTACCTGATCCATCACCTTTGTATATATATCCTTGCGAGTGTGCAAGAATCCGAAGTCCCAAGTGCGATAGAATAGCTGACGATCATACTTCTCACAAATTACCTCGCGGAAGAGCTTCAACAGCTCTACGTGACCCGCTATACGGCTCTCCTCGCCCGTTGTTCCGACAGGGCTACTGCCTGAGTGGTATGGCGTATCAAAGAGGTATGTCTCGCCAACACGAGTAACGAGTCCATCAAGCTCGGGGAATGTCTCGAAGATCTCGCGGATCTGAGCCTCGACAAGTCTCTTTGTCATTGGCTTATTTATATCTGGCGACATACGCCCGTGTAGTGCATTGGTATTTTTGTGATTATCTCTCACCACCTCAGACTCATACTTCTCCATAATGATTGTCGGCATAACCAACATATCGACAAATGGGTAGACCTTCAACCCCGCCTCTTTAGCCTCTTTGAGCTCTTTGCGGATCTCCGCCTGCTTAGCCAATATCCACTCACGCTCTGCGCTTCCGTCGGGGATAATACCCTTTTCGAATGAGTCGTAGGTGATAGCACACTGAATATGCCAGTGTGGTGTAAAACCATTAAAGCCCATCTCTCGAAGGTACTCAGGGTCGTTATATTGCGACACTGTCAAAGGCTCTGCCGGAGTGTGATGCACACCGTCGAGGATAAATTTCAGGCTATTCTGCGGCTCTTGCTCTGCACACGAGCAGAGGAGTAGAAGTGGAGCCAATAGGTTGAGTAATTTTTTCATTTAGCTTGGTTATAATAATTTAGAATTTGGTTGTTGCTAAAACTAGAGTTATGTTCGATTGATCACAAGACAACTAGGATTGGTTTTGAGTCTATGATTGAGCAGTTTTTCATCATCCTCTACTCTGTTAATACTCTCCGATTGTCATTACATTACGTGAAAATCACAACAAACATAGTCAAAATAATCGAGATTGCAAAAAAGCTGACGTGCCGTTCAGAGCAAACGCACGAAAATCGTGGAGTGCGCTTACGTCGCGAGGGACAAGCTAGCTTTATGTTGCAGCAATATTAAGATTACAGCACAAGATTAAATAGATAACCAAGAAGTATAATAAAGAGCGTAATTGTGCCGAAGAAGAGAGCGATCAACCTCCAAGTCATAACCTTCTTGAGCAGCGTTGCTTCGGGCAGCGACAAACCCACTACACCCATCATAAAGGCGAGTGCCGTCCCCATCGGAACACCCTTTGCGACAAAGACCTGAATGATTGGTACTACACCAGCTGCATTGGCATACATAGGAACAGCCAGGACTACTGCCAACGGCACGCCATACCACTTATCAGCGGATAGCTGCTCCGTAAAGAAGTCCTCTGGAACATATCCGTGCATCGCTCCGCCTATGGCTATACCGATGACGACGTAGCCAATTACGCCTCGCACGATTCCCCACGCGTCACGCAATATCGCAGGTACCCTATTAACAAAAGGTAGCCTACCACCCTCTTCCCACTCGATCTGTTCGGCTACCGCATTCGCCTGTATCTGCTGCACCCAAGGTGTGAGGTATCTATCCAACTTGAGCCTACCTAAGATGAAGCCTCCGACAACACCGAGCAGTATGCCCGAACCTGCATATATCAGCGTCGCTTTCACCCCAAACGTACCCAAAAACATAGCCACCGCCACCTCATTCACAAGTGGCGAGGTGATGAGGTAGGCGAATGTTACACCCAACGGAATACCCCCCTTGACGAAGCCAATAAAGAGAGGTATCGAGGAGCAAGAGCAGAACGGCGTGATAGCTCCAAAGATAGATGCAAAGAGGTATTGCAGACCATACATCTTGTGCGTCGTGAGGTAGTTGCGCAGCCTCTCGATCGGGAAATAGGCGTTGACGACACCCATTATAGCACTTATCAAAAAGAGCAACAACAGAATTTTAATCGTGTCGTAGAAAAAGAAGTTTAGAGCAGCACCCAAGTGCGATGTTGCCTCAACCCCAAATATATCGTAGACTAACCAGTCCGCAAATTGTTGTATCATAATACATTACAAATAAAATATCAAACCATAATAAACACCCACCGCAACAAATAGCAGAGCCACAACAAGCGAGAACCACTTTTGAAAAACTTTGATAAGGTTATAGACCCTACCGACCTCTCCCACACTATACGCCAACACCCACGCCACAATAATCACGGGGAGCGCCGTAGCGACAGCGAAAACCGCTGGCATCAAGTAGCCAGCCGTCGAATTCGCCGACATCGGGATAAGCATACCGAAGTAGAAAACCCCACTCGTAGGGCAAAAGGCGAGGGCAAACAACACCCCCAATAGCAACGCTCCGACACCGCCTCGTCCCCTCAATCTCTCACCGCCCGAACCACTGAATCCGAAACTTGGCAGATTCAGTCTATCGCCAAAGAGCATAAAGAGACCAATGAGGATAAGGGCTGGCGAGAGCAACATCTCACCATACTTCGAGACTGCCTTCTGAACCCGAAAGAGCGACGACCCCTCACGAAGAATAGTTATCAAGACAACACCCAAGACCGTGTAGCCAACGACTCGCCCCAATGTATATAACAGCCCACTCCAAAAGATTCTGTCGCGAGACTCCAAATCTCGACTAATAAACCCTATGGCGGTGATGTTAGTTGCGAGCGGACAGGGAGAAACAGCCGTCAGCAGACCCAACAGAAAGGCGGTGAATATGGGCGTTGTGCTACTATCAAGTAGCGATTGCAACCACTCCATTATTTTAGCATACTCTGGATTGACGCACCTAGAACTCTCTTAAACTGCTCTGGGTTGTTTCTTGCATATTGGAAACCTGCTGCAGTAATATTGTTAACCTCACCACCCTTTACAACAATAATCGACGAGCTTGCAATCTCATATTTGTCAGCGATTTTCTCACCCTCTGGGGTTGAAAAATCCACGCTTTTCATCACCACCTTATCACTGCCCAACGCCTTGACAAACGCCTCTGCCTCTGCGCCAATCGCTATGCAGGTCGCACAACGTTGTTTGCCGTGCATATACAACACCTCTACTGCGCCAGCTGCTGTGGCTGTCGCCTCGGTGCTGCAACAGGTGTCACAATTTTTTGCGGTTGCGTGGTATCCACTAGATGCAACCACCACAAGCGCAAATAGCGCTATAACTCCTCTTTTCATATCTTTCAGATATTATTTTGTCAATATTGCCTTCACCTCACTTGCCGACAACCTTTTGCCCGACGATACAACCTTGCCATCGACAACTACGGCAGGGGTGCGCATAACATTGTAGCTCATAATTTGCATCATATCCTCGACCTTCTCGACTGTTGCGTCGAGCGCCATCTCTGCTACAACCTCACGTACTGTTGCCTCCAACGCCTTGCATCCTGCACAACCTGTTCCTAATACTTTAATTTCCATCTCTCTATAATTTTTTATTGTTTGTAGTTCGTAAAATCACGAATGAATTTCTCAAAAAAAGGTCGCTACTTGCAACACTTATTATCTTTATTAATAGACTCCATAAGTGAGCCAATCAACTCACGAGCCTCACCCCACGCCTCCTTGTTGATGCAGTACTTCACCTTTGGAGGCATAATCTCGCCCTGAATCAACCCTGAGTTTTTCAGCTCCGCGAGATGCTGCGACACAGTAGCCTTAGCGATCGGCAACACCTCGTGAATATCCCCAAAGTAGCAGCACTCCTGGCTCGCCAAAAAGCGCACGATAGCCACTCGTGCAGGGTGCGCAAACGCCTTCATATATCGAGCTATCTGCTCCTCGTTATTTTTATACTCTTTACTCATCTCGCTCGTTTATGTTCGCAAAGTTACGAACAATATTTTTAATTTGCAAATTTTCGCTAACACCAAGAGGACGGAGAGTGCCCGAGGGAGCAAAAAAATGGAGAGTATCTTTGTTGTTATATATAATATTGCTATCTTTGTCTTGAGTCAAAAAAAACTTGTGACGCGAAAAGAGGATCGACACTAAGGAGAACACACAACCAACCCAACCCATACTATGAGACAAAGACTGAGAGTATCCACTCAACTACTTCTGCTATTTTTCACCATAACATCAGTCCAGAGCGAGCCGACAAATCTACGTGTCGACTATATCCGCACACCGCAAGCGACGACGATTGCGAGCGAGCAACCGATCTTCAGTTGGCAGCTAGCCACGAAGGGTGTGGCGCAGAGAGCCTACGAAATTATAGTATCGAAAGATGCTGAGTGTAGCGAGGGGGATATGTGGGAGAGCAGAAGAGTTCGCAGCGACAACACCTCCGCAATCCTCTACCGAGGGGAGAGGCTAGAGCCCGAGCAGAGCTACTACTGGCGAGTAAGATATTGGGACAAGGTGAGCGGCAGATCCGACTACTCCGCCCCACAGCAATTCACAATGGCGTCGACAGAGGAGCGAGAGAGGACGTGTGTCACCGCGAACCCACTGCTGCGACGTCTCGACGAGAGTATGGCGAGCAGGCGAGTTGGCGAGGGCGAGTATCTCTACGACTTTGGACGCGCTGCGTTTGGCGTACTCAAACTGAGGGTACAGTCGAACTGCGACACAACGCTGATCGTCAGAGCTGGCGAACAGCTACGAGCGGATGGTCGCATCGAGCGCAAACCGAAAGGGACAATCCGTGCGCAGGAGATGAGGCTTGAGGTGAAGGCAGGAGAGAATGTCTATCCAGTAACCTTCGTCCCCAACAAGCGCAACACGGGGGAGTTGGCAATCCCTGTCCCCGAGGAGTGGGGTGTAATTATGCCATTTCGCTATGTCGAGGTGTGCGGAGTTGCGGCGGAGGATGGAGCGTCGGTGCAGCCACTGCGAGATGTTATGTATGGCTATCGTGAGGATCTGGGTAGTTTCAACTCCTCAAACAAGCTCCTCGACAGCATCTGGGAGATCTCGCGATACACCATCGAGGCGACCGACTTCTTGGGCTACTACATCGACGGCGAGCGCGAGCGCATCCCCTACGAGGCGGATGCCTACATCAACCAGCTGTCGCACTACTGCATCGACTCGGAGTATGCTATCGGCAAGAGGACGCTGGAGTACTTTATGTCGCACGCTACGTGGCCAACTGAGTGGTTGTTGCACACGATTATGATCGCATATCAAGACTATATATATACAGGCGACACACGCCTGATAACAAAATACTACGACAAGCTAAAGGCAAAGAGCCTCTACGAATTGTCTCGTGAGGATGGGCTTATAAGTGCAAAGAGCCCCATTGTCACCCCCGACTATCTGGTCTCAATCGGATTCCCCGAGGGCAACAAGAAGAACAAGCTCAACGACATTGTAGATTGGCCTATGGCGGCATTCACCAAGGGGGCAAAGGAGATGGGCGAGCGCGACGACCACGATATGCGACCAATAAACACGGTTGTCAACTGTTTCCACTACGAGGCGATGCGACAGATGGCTGAGATAGCCGCAGTCGTTGGGCGCGACGAGGATGTGAAGCTCTTCGAGAGTCGTGCAGCACAGGTGAAGCGTTCGATCAACGAGAAGCTCTTAGACAGCGAGCGTGGTGTCTACATTGATGGTGAGGGCAGCACACACTCCTCGCTACACAGCAATATGTTCGCAATTGCATTCGACATTGTCGAGAAGGATAATGTAGAGAGCGTAGTTGAGTTTGTCAAGTCGCGCGGTATGGCGTGCAGCGTCTATGGTGCACAATACCTCTTCGAGGCGCTCTACAAGGCAGGCGAGGCGCAATATGCACTCGACCTTATGACCAACCGCAGCGACAGAGGATGGTACAATATGATACGCATAGGCTCGACAATGACCCTCGAAGGGTGGGACATAAAGTACAAGAGAAACCTCGACTGGAACCACGCGTGGGGGGCAGCACCAGCCAACCTCATCCCACGATATATGTGGGGCGCAACCCCCACCTCGCCAGGCTACAGAAGCGGAGTGATACGCCCACAACTTGCCGACCTAGAGCATAGCGCAATCACTGTTCCGACACTCAACGGAGTGATCGAGGCGAACTACACCAACAAGGGGGGCGTGAAACGATACGAGATAGATCTACCTCCCAATATGACCGTTCGTTTCGAGTCACCCGATGGTAAGAGCATAGAGCTATCGACAGGCAACAACGTGATCGTTATTGAGGATTAACCATACTTTGGTCAAATATGACCTGTAGTCACCGCCCCTATTCGCAGCAATGCGAGTGGGGGCGACTATTTATGCGCAGGTGCTACCAACCCCACCGCCAACCATAACACCCTCTACAACAGCCACATCCGACGCGGACCATCAGATATTTTACAAGCCCAGTATTTGCATTTTTCTTGTCTTTTTGCAATATTTTAACTACCTTTGTTAAAGATCAGTTCACTATTAAACAATCATAGAGGATGAAGGGCAAGGCGATTAGAATATTGGCGTTATTCATCTGCGCAGTTGCGGTATCCTCATTGGCGACAATGAGGGTTAGCGCACAAGAGGGCGATGTGTCGACTATCCGTAGCGGACACAACATCTCACTTAAGATATACTTCCCCTACGACGAGTCGTATGTCGATTCTACGTATATGGCAAATAGGGTCAATCTGCACCTTGCCGACTCTCTCCTGCGCAACACATCGTTTATGTGCGCCATCGAGACTGTCGAGATCACAGCTCAGTCGTCGCCAGAGGGTAGCATATTGTACAACACACGCCTCTCGGAGCGACGCAGAGTATCGCAGAGGAGTACTTCACGATGCAGATAGAGTCGTATCACGCCGAGGCGAAGTATTGGCTGGGCAACCGCGCTGCGAAGGATTATCTGCAGGGGTGGAGCGTCGGTCTCTATGGTGGCTTTGGTCTCTACGATGTTCAGATCTTCAGCGAGAGTGGTTACGCAGGGCGACTTCTTCGACGTTGGGGCTCAGGTGAGTTTCTCGCACCCCATAGCAAAGAATCTATATTTGGAGTATGCGGTGGGTCTGGGCTACCTCTCGACCGACTACAACGACTACTATATGGCGTACGACACCGAGGAGTTTGGCGACATCAAGGTGATCCCATATCCCTGGATGAACAGCAAGTTGCGTTCGCTCTTCCCCACACGTCTGGGGGTCTCGTTGGTGTGGCACATCAATGCGAGGTCGAAATCTAAGAGAAATACCAACACGAATACGAAAGGAGGTATGAGATGATGAGAGCTCTACTATATATATTAATGATTGCAGTCTCTTTTGGCTCGTGCTCGCGCGACCATCTACACTACGAGACGAGCCGCTACGCCTTGATCTATGTTGAGATCGACTGGGAGACACGTTCACACATCTCGCCCAACGGAGTCTCGGCGTATGTGTTCGATTCCAATGGCGACAAATACTCCGATGTCATCCTAAGTAGCGACCCCAACGACATCTACCTGAAGCTCCCCCCTGGCGACTACAGTGTGGTGTTCCACAACAATAGCATCTCGGAGCTCGGAGGAGTACACCTCATAGGCTGCGACAGGTTTGAGACCTTCAGCATCCACGCCGACGAGGCTAGCTACATCTCCACGTTCTCCACCCTCGACAATGAGATCTTCGTAGATCAACCCGACGACGTTGTTAGCTACACGATGCACGATCTGCACGTCGATGCCGACGACATAAAGTATCACTACTACAAGCCCGATTTGGCGGATTACGAGCAGGAGGTATCACAATCCTACCTCATCCAGCCCGACCACATTGTCCACGTGTCGAGGGTCATAGCCTACCTAGATGGTGTCGAGTACTCGTCGTCGAAGGCTCCGACAGCAGTTCTCCACGGAATGTCGGGTGGCTACTACTAGCGATCGACATCCTCGACGACTCCGACGAATACACTGCGGAGGAGCTGAGCGGTCTGGGCACAGCATATGTCGACTGCAACACATTCGGAATGCACATCACCGACCCCGACAACCAACACTACTATCTATATATGCGCTTCTACCTCTACGACGGAACCTACGTAGACTATGAGGTCGACATAACAGATTGCATACGAACCGAGGACACTGGCACCAACAATCTCCACACCGTAGAGCTGATCCTCACGCCACTACCCGACGGAGGTGGTGAGCCTGGCGACGGCACGTGGGGTCCGAGCTCCGACGGCGACGACAGTGGTTCGAGCGGCATCTTCGACCCCTCGACAGACGAGTGGGTCGGCGTAGATGTTGAGCTACCGATGTAGAGATGATCCGAAGAGGCAAAAGAATTAAATACAACACAATTATCAACTAAAAACAGAAAAAACGTATGAAGAGATTAATTTTAGCGAGTCTAGCTATGGCAGCACTCGCAAGTTGCTCGAAAGAGAGCTCGATGGATGGAGCTATCACATCCACAAAGACCCCGATGGAGTTTACAGCCTACGCAGGTAGCGCAACCACAAAGGGTACTACTGTTGACACTAACGACGAGTTCAAGGGGACAAGTAACCAGTTCGATGTGTCGGCTTATTTTGATGCGACAAGTACTACTACTAATAACGATGGTAAGTACTTCGCATTTAGCACGGTCGCTTACGATAGTGCTACAGGTGTGACAGCGTGGGTAAATCAAGACAATATGTATTGGCCAAATGAGGATGGCAAACTTTACTTTGGTGCTTACTACCCTAGTGATGACACAAACGCTAGCGCTACAGCTAGCACAGACGACGATGCTGACGTTGCCAATACTACAGTTACAGAGACTTATGTCGACACAGACAACTTCGGATCGTGGACAAAGCAATCAACACAGAAGAACTACGTTGCAGATTTGGTTGGTACAACTCCAATCACGGTGACAGGCACAACAACCTCATACCTCGCAATCGACTGCGTTATCAAGCACGTAGCTGCTAGTAATGAAAGCGACAACGACGACTACGCAGCGATCGTTGATGGATATGTCTTTGTGCCATTTGACACTGACGACATAGAGTACTCAAGTAATCTTACAGATGACGGCTGGTTGCCAGGCTACAAAATCACCTACAACCTACACTTCGGTGGTGGCTACACAATTCCAAATACACCAGACACAGTACCAGATCCTGAAAATACTCCAACTGGCACTGTCGAGACACTTCGCGCAATCACATACACTACATCAGTTGATGAGTGGATTGCTGCAGGAACAAACTCGCTCGATATAACCACAGCAGAGTAACCCCCCCATAGCGACATAGAGGTTGACCCCTCTATGTCGTACAAAACTGTCTCGAACAAGAGTGTCGTACAAAGCAAATAGCAGAGCGGATGAAAAGCAAGATAATAGGTATAGCGCAGCTCGCGGCTGTAGCGTTTTTGGCGGTGGCTACACAGAGTGGCTGCTCGGTGGATAGTGTGGCTATCTCTGCTACACCCGAGACTGCAGATCGACAGATTGGCTTCGCCCCATACTCCACCGCCGCGACGTCGAAGGCGACAGAGATCAACAACACAACCATCATCACCAACGGCTTCAACGTCGGCGCATTCATAGCCAACACAACCGACAAATATATCCCCTGCACCCACCTCGGCTACGACAGCGAAAACGAAGTGTGGAGATATGTCGACGACAACGACAACCACGTCAACTACTACTGGCCTGCCGACACAAATACACACCTCACATTCCTAGCCCACTACCCAAAGGGCAACGAGGATGGTATGATCGGCACAGACGGCTCGACATATCTATTCGGCAATGAGCAGTATGAGGCGTTCTCGGAGAGCGACGACAACCTAGCATTCAAATTCGGATATACGGTCGCCAACGAACCCGAGAATCAGTATGACTTGATCTACGCCCTCCGCGAGGATGTGGAGTGCCCTGCGACAACTCCCTACTCGGTGCACCTGCCATTCTGCCACGCACTGACGCAGGTGGCATTCACGGCAGAGCTCGACCCCGACTTGAAAGTTGATATGAAGGTCTACAAAGTCGACATCCACAACGTAGTCTACACAGGTACGTTCGCCGTGAGAGACGACACATCGGAGTTCAACAACAACGGCGTGTGGTGGTACTCCTCGTCGAGCGACACCACTCTCGAGACAGATCGTTCGGGATACCTCATCAGCGAGTTTGGCGCAGCGATATATAGCGACGGAGTGGCGCTGCCGAGCGACGGATCGAACGTCACACTCTCCGACAGCGACAACGTGCTGATGCTGATGCCACAACACATATCGCCCTGGGTGGTCGAGAGCTACAAACCATCCTACACCGACTACGCAGGATACACCACCATAACACGCGACGACAACTCGACAGGGCTCGACCCCACAAAGGCCGGTGCATACCTCGCCATCAGCTGCGACATTACGCAGCAGGTGGATGGCAAGACGATAACGATACACACCAAGGATAAGTGGCTATATGCTCCGCTGACAACCAACATCACATACCCCGCAGGGACACTCGGCAACGGAGGAGCTGCAGCCGACACCAACGAGTGGGTTGCAGGCTACAAGATCACCTACAACCTCTGCTTCGGTGGCGGATACAGCACAATCCCCGGGGCAGAGTACCCCGTAAATACTCTATCGGAGATGGAGATCAACGCCACAGCAGAGATGTGGGACGAGGTCGACGGCGGCGAGCTTATGAACAACTAAAACAGAGAGGGATGAAGAGAGCAACATTCATAATATTGGCAACGACAGCCCTGTGCAACTGCAACCGCTCAGACGAGGGGAGCGAGCCAAGGGGCGTGCAGCCTCACGAGATAGAGTTCACCACATCGCTCTGCAGCGACGAGGAGGTGGCAGCACGTGGATCAATAGTCGAGAGCACAGCCGATCTGCAGCAGCAGAGTTTTATGCTCTACGCAACAGCCTACGACGACACTCTGGGGGGCGACTACGCGGTAGCCAATGCAGAGGTGGAGTATGAATCAACCGATGGGTGGGCACCAAGCGACGGCAGCAAGATATATTGGCCTACGTCGGAGTCGGATGTTACGTTCTACGCCTGGATTCCATCCACTACTACCCCACTCTACTACGCATATGGTCAGATCGGGATCGAGTACGACACCAACGCGGCGTCGACACCGACGGGGGGCGCAATCACACTCTACAAAGAGGGGAACGACGTAGTACACCACAACGACGATGGGGATGTAGCACTGCAGGATGATCTTATGTACTGCATAACCACCGAGACGAACCCAACGCAGCAGAGCGTCGGTGGCACAGATCCCAACTACACGATCAACCTACAGTTTGTGCATCTGCTGACAACCCTCAGATTCGACTACAAGACAGAGGAGGGGATAAAGGTGAGGGTGAAGGCTCTGACACTCCACAACATAAAGAGCAAGGGACGATTTGCCCACTACCACGACGCGGATGGCAAAGATGTCCTCGCGTGGGTTACATACGACACAACTGACACCCCATACGAATACCCACTACCCAACTACCACGCTGTGCCAATGGAGTGGGGAGCTAGCGACTTCGTCGCATCGACAGATACGACAGTGCCGATAAGTGGCGACAACGACCTGATGGTATTTCCGCAGGAGTGGATTACAGCCTGGGTACCCAACGACGGCACCTACACCTACTCAATCGAAGCAAACGACAGCGACACAGGGACAAAACGCGCATACCTACAGATCTACTGCGACATAGCGACGACGAGCGGCACACTCACGTTTGGCGACAACAAGAGCTACACCAATAGCGAGATGACAATCGACCCCGACTACTGCATATATGTGCCGATCAACTCGAAGGATAGTAACGGCGACGAGGCGTGGAAGGCTGGTAACATTGTCACCTACACCCTCACATTCGGTAGCGGATACGACAAGGACGGAGAGAAGAACGACGACACAACGACGCCAGTGCCAGTGTCGGTGGCTGTCACCGCGACACTCAACGGGTGGATGGATGGCGGTAGCTACGATGTTGAGTTTTAACTATAAGAAGATTGCGAGATGAAGAGTATAAAGTATATATGGTTACATCTGGGGGTTGTGATGGTGGTTGCGACGGCAGCGTTTACGACCTCCTGTACCAAGTCGGAGGGGGATGATGGCAGCGACATTATGCCCATCTCATTCTCCACCACCAAGAGTGTGCTCACGGCGGAGACCAAGGCTGCGGCACTTGTGGCAGAGGGAGAGACGGAGTTCGGCAGCTTCGCCGTTACCTCGAGCGATCGTGCATCTGCTGCGACACGTGTCGACAGCGAGGGATTCGAGGATGACGACAAGATCGGCATCTACCTATACTACAACTACTGGTTCGACGAGTACTCGGAGTCGGTGATCCTCGACGATGCTACGCTCACCGTGAACAACAGCTCGGGCAACACACTCGACCCACAGAAGATATGGACATTTAGCTCGATAGGCGGCAACGTGCCGTCATCTCTCCACGCCTACGCCTACTCACCCAAGTCGGCAGGGGCAGTGCTCTCGTATGGTGGGGGATCGGCTCTAACGTGGACGCACGACTCGACAGTCGACCTGCTCATCGCAACTCTAGTCTACGGATCGTGGAACTACTACGACGAAAGCAGCAGCGCCAGCCAGGGTGCGCAGTTCAAGAGCTACCTCACGGAGACTCTCTCGGGCAATATGGCACTCGAATTTAAGCACCAACTCGCCACCCTCAGCTTCTACATCTACAAGGCGAGCGAGATCAACGATACAATCACGATCAAATCGCTAGAGGTCGAATACACCTGCTCAGAGGGGTACGACAATAGCGAAACGACAAACAGCAACTGGTCGACAACCACAACCGACAAGACAAACACACTCACGGTGACAGGTGGCGGCACACTAGGCACCACTGTGCCCACCGATCCGCTGACACTCGGCAACGAGATATATCTACCACCCAACACGGTCATCAACAGCATAACGTTCTCGCTCGACATCAGCGACGCCACGGGCACATACACCGACAGCTACACTTGGCACCCACACATCGTCGGGATGGAGGTTAAGGAGTACCAGATAACATTTGAGTTAGACCCCGATAGAAACAACTAAACATAGATGAGTATGAAGAGTCTCTCACACATAATATATTGCCTCGCCCTGCTGTTGCTGAGCGGCTGCAACAGCGATCCCGACATAGTCGACTACCCCATCGTCGGCGTACCAATCTCGCTCTCGGCAACTGTCGACGAGACACGAGGAAGCGAGCTATTAGACGCAGACTTCACGAAGTTCTGGCTGAGCACCTACAACAGCGATGGCACAGAGTACTTCACGACAACCGTGAGCAGAAGCGCCACTGATGGTAGCTGTAGCTTCGACAGCAACGACACGTATGTGTGGGGCGATGATGCCCTCACGTTCTACGGACTCTACCCCTATGATACATACGTCCCCACCAAGGATGCCGAGAGTGGCAATATGTGTGTGACGTACACCTCATCGTTCGACCCAACGTATCAGAAGGATCTGGTAGTGGAGAAGCAGACGAGCAGCGCCACCTCCTCTGTGGCACTCGGCTTTTTGCACGCACTCAGCAAGCTCAACTTCACGCTGACGATCGACAACGACGAGGTCAACATCAAAGATGTGAAGCTCTCCTACTGCTACAAACAGCTAGCGCAGAAGGGAGTCTACAACTTCGACACTGCGACGTGGAGTCCCAACGATGGCGAGTACTCCGACCTATTCAATTTTGCCCTCTACACTCCAACTACCCTCAACGAGACACACACCTACGACGAGACTCTCTTCGTGATACCGCAGAGCCTCAGCAGCAGCAA
The DNA here is from genome assembly GCA_047178665.1 of Rikenellaceae bacterium. Taxonomy (GTDB): domain Bacteria; phylum Bacteroidota; class Bacteroidia; order Bacteroidales; family Rikenellaceae; genus Alistipes. Next base: position 74,235 of record JBCQTK010000004.1, read on the forward strand.
ATACATCTCGGTCAAGGTCGAGTATGGCATCTACAATGATACAACCCTCAACCACACTGCCGAGACAGGCTACTTGTCGCTCGTCAACACAGAGTCGCTCAGCAACGCGATGGCGACAGAGTGGGTGGCTGGCTACGAATACACCTACAACCTAAATATTAACGCATCGAACGAGATCTCGGCGACACTCACCATCGACACGAGGGAGGAGGTTGTGGCGCAGGGTAACATCAACCTACAGTATCTCAGCGACTACAGCGACACGAACGACAGGATCGCCCAGCTCTGGAGCGATGGCGTCGACGACTTTGTCGTGGCAGGTAAGTACACATCGGGCATATTGGGCTACGGCTCTATCTCCTGCCCATTCATCACAGGAATTGGCGACGAGCACACTATAACATACCGAACACCTGAGGCAGGCGAGACAGCAACACACATCTATGACGATGAGACAGAAGAGTATGTCTATGCCCCTGATGGCGATACAGCTACGCACGTCATCGGCAGTGGTATCTATGTAGAAGGCGAAAATAGTGCCCCCTTCTCGGTGGATATGAGGCTGATGTACAACCTCCCCTCATTCACAGAGATGCACGGCGGCGCGCCCGACAACACTGGCGATCCCGACTCAATAATTGATGGCGACGCCCCATCGTTCCCAAAGTATATATTTCAATATGCGCAGCCACTCAAGGAGGTTATTCTACCCGAGGATGTGATCGCCATTGGCGACTACGCCTTCCAGGGAAGTAAGGAGCTCACCAAGATCAATATGTTCGGTGCGAAACACGTCGAGAAGTGTGCATTCCAGTCGTGCGAGAACCTGACAGAGGTGATAACGAGTGGCACAACAGGTACGCTGACACGTATCCACGACAACGGCTTCGACGGCTGCACCTCGCTTACCTCCATCAACTTGGGCAACATCAGAGAGATCGACCAGTATGGATTTGTGAACTGCTCAAGCCTCGGTGTGATCGACCTCAGCAGAGTGACTGTTGTGGGTAAGCACGCATTCGACGGATGTAGCAATATGGACATCCCAGAATCTAGCAAGATCCCCAATCTAGAGACCATCTCAGACTACGCCTTTGCGAAGTGTGCAACACTGGGCAGCAAGACCGACATCGTAATCGACGATGCTATATACATCGGCGACCACGCATTTAACGGCTGTAAAAAGATCCAACTTGGCGACTACGAGGAGGATTATGACATCCGTAACGTCTATTCGATCGGCAGCTACGCCTTTCAGGAGTGTGAGTTGATCGAGAACATCGACATTAGCAACGTCACATACATTGGCAGCTCTGCATTCTATAAATGCACATCTCTGATGTTTGCCAACGGCGAGACATTCAGCAACCTAACACACATCGGCGATAGCGCTTTCCAGTTGTGCCCAGATCTCTGCGCCAACTCGAAAATGACTATAGTTGCACCAAATATCGAAACGCTTGGAGCAATGGCATTCGTTAGCTGCAGCGACTTCGACTTCACAGGCACTGCTTCGCAAGATTTCACAGGTGTAACCTCTATCGAACCGAGCATATTTGGTGATTGTATTGCGTTGGACAACCCTCTCGTCTTTATATATTCGGCAATCACCTCGATCGGCGAAGAGAGCTTCGCTGGTTGCACACTGCTACCAAGTGTGACAACTACAGCGGCAAACATAAGTTCCATCGGCAGCAAGGCATTCTACTACTGCACATCGATCGAGGCGTTCGAGATCGCCCCCTCCATCATCACCAACCGCGGTTCAGAAGCGTTTATGGGGTGTGACAAAATGGTTCTAAATGGAGGTGATGGACTCTCGTTTCCACTGCTCACCACTCTCGACGAGAATGTGTTTTTCGGCTGTAGCTCGATGAATAACGCTCTAGAGTTCAGCGACAACCTCACCTCTATAGGGGCGTCGGCATTTGCAAGTAGCGGCTTCACCTCTATCACGGGACTCGACAAGGTGGAGAGCTTCGGCGAGAAAGTATTTGAGAACTGCACGAACCTCTCGGGCACACTGTCGCTGACATCTCTCACCTCGCTCGAATGGTTGTGGAACACATTCTACAACTGCTCGTCGTTGACCTCCGTTGAGTTTGGCAGCAACTTCGTGAATATCGGTGGTGGCGGAACGTTCCAGGCTTGTGAAAAACTCGTAAGCGTCTCAGGCCTAGATCTGATAACGGAGCTACCACAATACTGCTTTCACAGCTGCTCGTCGCTGACGAGTCTCGATATTCCAAGGGTGACAACAATCGGTAGCTATGCTCTCGACGGCTGCGAGGCGTTGGTGTCGTTAGAGGCGAATAGCCTCGGGGGTACTATTGACAGTTCTCTTTTACCTGACAGCAAGGGGTCGCTAAAAACGCTCTCGATAGATAGTGTCACGAAGCTAGATTACCTGGCACTCGCTGGATTCAGCCTCTTGGAGAGTATAAGCCTCAAGGGGGTTACGACGTTGAACTACGGCGTGCTCAACGGCTGCACGGCTCTCAAAGAGCTGTCGTTGCCGAGCTTCGCGGGGGTGTTCTATCTTGGTCAGCTCTTCGAGACAGCTGATGGGAACGTGCTTAGCTCCGAAGAACAGGCTACATACGCCCTAACGAGTCTCGATCTACCTCTCGTAACATCTATAAACAGCGCTTCGAGCTACTTGCCGGATATGCCAGACCTCACGACTCTGAAGCTACCGAGCCTCGAGAGCGTTACGTATGGTTTACTTGTAGGTATCGACACATTGACGTACCTCGACCTGAGCAGTGCGGAGCTTAATATCGTGGAATATAAAACAACGCCTTTTGCGGGCAGCACATTTGCAGCGAGTCAGTGTACGTTGGTGCTGAACAGCAAGTACAAGATCGCGTCGGACGACTACACCTATGTGACGCCAAATGCAGATGATAGCTACACAAATGTGACGTGGCTCTCAATAACGTGGAAAGAGATTCAGTTTGTCAACTAGGTGTCGAATAGTCACGCAGATCTACTACCTACACTACAACCTATGAATGGCACCGAGAGAGCTTGACTTATTGTACATAACTGTCGTCTAAGTTAGTTGCGCAAAGCCCTGATAGCCAAACTTTATTAGAGGTAAATATTGGAATTACCAAAGAAAAACTCTATCTTTGTAATAATTAGCGACGAGCTAACGAGACCAACAACCAACCAAAGAACCTAAGAGTGATTTGAGCTATGAGAAAAGCCACAACCATACTATGTGGACTCTTTGTCCTAACTATGACCATAATGTCGTGCAAAGAGAGCGACGTAGACAATGATGATACAATCACAGAGACACCAGAAACCCCTGAGACCCCTGAAACGCCAGAGATCACAGAGCCAACCGAGCCAACCGATACAATACTACGATTCACTGCCGAGGAGCTAGCACTAGCAGGCAAGAAGGGCGTATGCTTCACACAGCGCGACCCTGCCGTCGACTCAAGCGGTACGTGGACAACCTCTGTCCCAAAGATGAAGGCGCTGAACCCGTGGTGGAGCTATAGCTGGTCAACAACACTGATCGAGTTGCAGCCTACGGGGATAGAGTTCGCCCCGATGTTTTGGAGCGGTGCGTCGTCAGCTTCAGCTGTGTCGAATGCAGTTGCGGCAGATATTGCGTCGGGTCGCACGAAGCGCATATTGGGGTTCAACGAGCCTGATTCGAACGATCAATCCAACATAGCATACACGACAGCGATTGCACGTTGGTCATATCTGGAGGCGATGAATGTCCCGCTGTGTAGCCCCTCGTGCACCGACAATGCCGCAGGTCTAACTTGGATAAAGTCATTTATGACGGCAGCGATGGATAACAAATATCGAGTTGACTATATCGGTGTCCATTGGTATCAATCGACTACGAATCTCTCCACGTTTCAGAGCCGACTAAACAAGAGTGAATACACGTGGTACAAGGATGAGGATGGATACATCACCAAAGAGTCGACCGATAGCGATGGCAATGCGAGGAGTCGTATTCCTCTTATCCTGACTGAATTTGCCGTTGTCGACTGGGGATCGAGCGACACCATCACCGATGCGCAGGTAGTCACCTTTATGAAGTCGGCACTCGATTGGCTCGACGCCACAGATTGGATTGCAGGCTACGCTTGGTTCTCGTTTGGCACTACCTCGACCGCTCCATACTCGTCACTCTTCGAGTCGGACAACATCACCCTCACCGCACTGGGCGAAGTATATGCCAACCACACCCCCAACGACAACACGTCGGACGGGGTGGATAGCGTCTCAATTCTGTCGTCGATAGTTCTGTCGACCGAAGATCGTAACTACTACCTATCAACTACCCTATCGCCAGCCACAGCAGAGAGTGCAAGCGAGGAGTGGAGTCTTAGAGATGTGTCGCCATCAGGTTCTATCACGATCGACGCCGAGACAGGCGCGATAAACTGCTGGGGCGTCGCTGGCACTGCGACAATCGACGTAACTATAACCGATGCATTTGGCAACACCGCCTCAGCAAGTTGCGAGGTGAAGATGTCGGAGTTGGTAAATATGGTTCGGAACGCAGGGTTCGAGGATAATGATGGTGCGGATGGTGCGACATATTGGAACCCGTATGGCGACAACACTGCAGCCGTAGAGTATGTCGTAGGCGACGAGGTGATTAGTGGCAGCCGCACGATGCGTATCAGTCGAAATGACAACACGTCGTGCGAGATAGAGCAGGTCGTAACAGGTATTACCCCAGGCACCACCTACCGCTATGGCTTTACGGGTCGCTCACAGTCGGCTGCAGGTGTCGAGGGGAGTGGCTCGGGTCAGAACGATCTGAACCTAGCGATACAGGGTCAGACCAATGCAGCGGGAACAAGCTGGACACGATTCACAGATGCCGTTCTAGCGCAGGTCTCATCGAACAATATGAACACAACCGTCATCTACGAGTTTACGGTTCCAGAGAGTTACGCCTACACCACGGCACGCCTCAATATATGGACGAGCGTCCCGATCGTAGCCTACATCGACGATCTATTCCTCTACGAGATGGAGTAGTAGAGATCTCTCTATTGTGGTGTGCGAGGAGCGTTTCAGGAGTGTTGACATACGGCGGAACAGCTGAGACATTCACTGTCGTAGCCTCAATCACCGATAGCATTGATAGCCAGGTGTACACTGACGAGGTGACAGTTACGGTTTCAGACAACACCCTTACCCTTGCGGATGGCATTGCAGCTAGCTATAGCTACGAGTACAGCGCAACCCCGACAGACCTTGCGGTAACTCTTGTATCGAATAAATATACCGACGCGGATATTGCTTGGTCATCAAGCGCTCCCGAGATCGTCTCAGTTAGCAACGGAGCACTCACCATCAATGAGATCGGAACTGCGACAATCACAGCAAAGGTGACAGACAATCTATCTGTAACTAGCGTTATAACAGCAACGTACGACACCCCTACGTCAATCGCAATCGACACAGACGTGAGTAAGGGAATTGCGTCAGGAAAATCCGAGAATTTCTCTGCGACAATCACAGGTGCTGGTGGTGCTTCTGGCAAGTTAGATCCAGCCCTAACAGTTACGTGGACAGCAACCGAAGGCTCTTTCGATGGTAGTACATACACCGCAAGCGCAGTTGACACAACAACTTCATCTGCTGTTACAGCAACAGTAGATGGTTACAACTCTGTAACTACCAATACAACTTTCAACATAACAGCTGACCCAACAGTTGAGATTGATGGTCTCGAAACCCTGGAGTTTACATATGGTACAGATACCACACACACCCGCACTGCTCAACAATATAACACTACTGAGGCAATCACGTGGTCGGTTACTAGTGGCGACGCCGTATCGGTAGTTGAAGCTACGGGAGTAGTGACAATTGCGAATGCAGAAACAGCCGTAGTAACAGCAACTTGCGACGGAGCAACAGACACAATCACAATCAACGTAGAGGTTGTGACATCAACCATTGCGATCACAAACGATGCTATCTCAGATGGTGCAATCGACACAAACATAGGGCTCAACCTCACATTCACAGCAACAATCGACGCTGAGACAACAAAGAGCGACCTACAGTGGAGCATCTCTACAGACTCTACCCTCGCGACATTGACAACAAATGACGATGGATCTGTCACCGTAGCAGCAATTAGCGTAGGTACAGAGACTCTAACCGTAACAGATAGTGTAAGCGGAGAGACAGACTCAATCACGATCAACATTGCGGCGAATGGTATCACTACACCTGACTACAACGTCGATGAGGGTGGAATCTTCTAGGCTACAAACAATTAACTGATAATTACAAATCATTATAAAGAGATATAATATATATTTGTCGGCACTAGCACTATCGCTAAGTATTGTTGCTTGCCAGAAAGATTTTGATGAGTCCATATCCGAGAGCGAGGCTACGGGTGGCACTCAGGTTTCGTTCACCGTCACACCAGCCGAGACAAAGGTTGAGGTTGAGAATCGCTCTGAGATTTCGTGGATTGATGGCGATCAGATGATGTTCTTTAATAGCACACTTGGTACCGTTGCCTCAGGAAGTATTCTCGACGCAACGGTGATTAGCGATGTCGCCACATTCAGCGGAACTGTAACACCAACCTCTGGAAAGTTGATCGGATTCTATCCTGCTAGCGGTTCACACAACAACCAGGCGAACTCTACTATGGGAATAAACTCTGTGCTTCGTCTACCACAGCAGCTCATACTGGTATCATTGCTGGTCGTGCATTTAGTCAGACTTGTAATGTCACAGATTGTAAAGTAATAGAGGGTTCGGTATCTGGAGCCGGTAGTATTGCTGCAATTGTTGGTAGCTCTGGTGCAGGTATAAATATTACGAATTGCAAGAACTCCGCTTCCGTCACCTCTTCAGCTGGTAGTGTTGCAGGTATTTTGAGTTTCGCAACGAACACTCCAAAGATTACAAACTGTAGCAACTCGGGTACGATAAAGGCGACTGCTGGTGGTAATATAGGTGGTATCTATGGATATGCAAACAGTAAAAATAACTACATATATGGATGTTCTAATACGGGAGCTATAATAAACGCTGCCTCAGGATCAGGTGGTATAGTTGGTTATTCAAATACAGGCAAAGCGGTGAATATTCTGGGTTGCTACAATGCTGGAACAGTCTCTGGTGTTAACAATGTGGGCGGTGTGACTGGAGGAATCCCAAAAGGTACTCTTACGTTAACATCTTGCTATAACAATGGAGCTGTTAGTACAACTAGCGACTCAGACGTTAACCTGGGTGGAATCTATGCAAATCCAGGAGATACAACACCAACTATGACATCGTGCTACACTGTTACTGGTACTGCAACAGCGACATTAGTTGGATCTAACGGAACAGAGGAAGAGGATGTAAGCATCTCGACATTGAATAGCTACGTTGGGGCAATGAACACTAGTTGGGGCTATGATACATATCAGTATGTAGCTGAGACAGTGAGCCCAACTACTGTAGCTCCGACAATCGGAATGAAAGAGTAACTAACACACTCGAAAGAGTGACCCACAGAAAGAGGGTGGTCATTAATTTTGTCGACCACCCTCTATTTTGTAATTGGCACAGCTAGAAGAACATTATCACCGCCGAGGCGAGCGTGATCCAGATCACCAGATGTCGGTAGATCTTCTCGGGGATCTTCTTCACGAGGATAATCCCGAGCCACGAGCCTATGGCGATGAAGGGGATCATCACCACGCCTGCCAAAAGCGAGTCGAGGTGGATATTGTCCCACACCCATATTTGGAGTGGTAACTTCGTGTAGTTGAGCAACATATAGAACCACGCACTCGTGCCGACAAATAGCATCTTCGGCATCTTGATCGAGAGCAGATAGACCGACATTATCGGCCCTGCTGCGTTGGCTATCATAGTTGCGAAGCCGCCCATCACGCCATACAGAGATAGCACCCAACCTTTTTGAGGCTTATCATCGTCACTCTTGCGCTTGCTAAACTCATTGACCAACAGGACGATGACACTAATCAGGATCGTAAATGCGAGCAGATACTTGAACATCGAGAGCGGCACAAAGTGGTCGATCACAATACCCACGAAGAGACCCACTATAGCCCATCCGAGCAGCCTCACGAGGTGATACCAACTACAACTTCGCCGATAATATATGATCGCCCCCAAGTCGGCAATACAGAGCAACGGCAGGAGCAACCCCGTCGATGGGCGCGCCCCAAACGCCAACGCCATAATCGGCACAACAGCAGTTCCAACAACAGCGATACCCGTCTTGCAGAACCCCACAAGCACCGAGCAGCCAATCAACACCAACCACAATCGAGGGTCGGGCAGTAAGTTCACGATAGTCTCAAACATCTTTTCGATAATAATTTTGGGCAAAGGTAAGAAAAACTTCGTCACAAAATCACCCCCCTCTAACTATTTTCCAGCGTTGATTTACTAAAATAGATGATATTGGGGGCTGTAGCGTTGAAAATCGACCAATAACCCTTCGTAATTTACGATAAGTTTATAATGGCAGGATGTTATCCCTAATTTGATCGATAAGCAGACATAGTTGAATGATTTGCGAGAGTACTATGATTGTATTGTGTACTACCTTTACCAACATAAATGAGCCGAGGGAAGATTTGAATATTTATAACTACATTTGAGATTACAAACATATTAAATAGTGCCATATGCAACGATTCAAATTTACATATCTATGCCCGATCCTCCTTGCCTCGATGGTGGGAGTGTGTAGTGCAGCGAATTTTACCAAGAGCAGCAACGGTATCCTCCTCCAGCGAGGCGATATGACTATCAACGTAGATGTCGTCAACGAGTCGATAATCCACGTCACAAAGAGGCGTGAGGGGATAACCCCCGACACACTACCCGACTTTGTGACGATCCTCCAACCGCAGCGCACGACCAGCTACCAATATATATTAAGGCAGGTTCGATCATCCCATTTGGCGGCGCGGTGCAGTATGCGACAGAGCCAACGGACGAGCCACTGCGCATCAAAGTCTATGGCGGCGCAGATGGTGAATTTACGCTATATCTTGATGACGAGAAGAGCTACAAATATGAGTCAGGGATCTACTCAGAGCTAAGATTTAGCTACACAGAGAGCACGAAAACACTCACGATCGAGAGCGAAAAAGATAGCTACACCGACTTCAAGCAGAACCCAATAAAACTCATAATAGCAGAGGGTGGCAAGGAGCAAGAGATCATCTTCAACTCGAAGAAAACGACCATCAAACTATAACCTCAATTATAAAGAGTATTCAGATCATAGCCCTCGCAAGAGGTGGTATGATCTGAATACTCTAAAATCGGGTGAACTTCACAAAACGGATCTGCTACTCCTCTATCACCAACCTAAATCCTGTGTTGTTAAGAGGCTGCCATCTGACCGCTGACTTACGGGCGAAAGAGGTTGCATCCTTAGATCTATCGATCCACGAACCGCCACGAATCACCTTTGTATCGGACTCCTCCTTGACATTCGCATTGTAGGGGTATGGGATGTAGTCGGATGATGTCCACTCACGAACGTTACCCAACATATCGTAGAGACCCCACGCATTTGCCTCATATCTCTTACCCTCGACCGTAATCATACTCTTGTCGTCGATGTTGCGCTCCTTGGGGAAGTATGCAAGGTATTTGAACATCGGGTTCTTCGCGCCAATCGCTCTCGGACTGCCAAATATCGCCATCTTATCTAGCTGTACGTCAGCCATATTCTCCTTCGTGCCGTAGTCGCTACCCATATCTCCAAACCAGAATGCTCCCTCTGATCCTGCTCTCGCAGCCCACTCCCACTGCGCCTCTGTAGGAAGAGTCACCGCTACGCCTGTCGCCTCAGATACTCTCTCGCAATACTCCATCGTCTGATCGTAGCTCACCCTTATCACGGGCTGCTTCGGTGTGTTGGCAGGGAAACCTGGCTTCACCTGATCCTTCCACAAGAAGGCGATGTAGCGGCTGTCGTGCTCAGGCACTAGACGGTTGTACTGCTCGTTTGTAACCTCGATCTCACCGATCCAGAATGGACGGCTGATCTTCACACGACTCTCAGGAGCTGACTCCTTGCCATAGTCGTTGTCGCCCATCGCGAACTCGCCAGCAGGGATACGGCGAAACACCATCTTTACACCCTCACCAAGATCTATCTCCTTTGTCGTCTCGCCCAGATCGCTCTGCATCTGCTGCGCCTCTGTCGTATCAAACGACCACACCTTCATCTTCTTATATTTCACAGCTTTAGCCTCCGTTGGTAGCTCTGCGGTGATCTCACCCTTCGACTCTAGGTAGGCTGCATAGTCGGCAATCTCCTGCTTCCAATCCACCTTGAAGTTGGCATACTTCTCCGTTAGCTCCATACGGCGGCAAGTTTGGTTGATACCTCTGAACTCTCGCTCGATGAACGACCCTCGATATGGGGCGTTGAGGTCGATCCACGCGTAGAGTTTGTGCCACTCCTCATCGGTGAGTTCAACACCGTGGTGTCCGCTCTTGAGCATCCTCACCAACTCGCTCGTTGAGGCGTGATACTCGTATGGTTTCATCACGCGGATGTCCGACTCCGCACCTTGACGATTGACGTATGGGTAGAGATTGACGTAGCTCACCGAGAGTGGCGAGTCGTCGGTATGGATAAACTTATTCCCTGCAATTCCCTCATCCCAAATTCCACTCACGAAGCAGCGCTCAGACTTCTCATCGTGACACGCTATGCAGGCGCGGTCGAGAATGGGTTGCACCTCCAACTCGTAGGTATATGGTCGCACACCACCCTCTAGCTCGCTGAGTGGTTGGGGTTGCTGTTTCGAGGCGAGGCTCATTTTGGGTAGTGGCAGCTGGTTCTGATCCTCGTGACACCCCACGCACGACACGTGCTCACCTGGCATACCCGTCATCCAGCTCCTCATCCACTGCATCGCTGCACCATCCTCATCGAGTGGCTGCATAGAGATTAGTGTGTTGGCAGGGATGGTGAATGTTGCCGATCCGTCCTCGTTTACGTCGACCTCACCCAATATTCGCTTGATGTCCCAACCAGACTGAATACCCTGCGCAAGGTGGTTCGTGGGGGAGTTCACATAGCCATACTCGTAAGCGAAGATGCGGAGTTTCTTTACCGAACCGCGCTTCACCCCAGGCAGACCCTCACCCTCATATATATCTTGAATATAGACAGTTGCCTCCTTGCTGCTTAGGTCGACCTTGTCGGGGATAACTGGGGGTGTCTCGCGCTCCTGAAGATATATTGCGTTGATAAGCCCCTCGCCCTCCGCCTCGGCTATGAGGGTCATATTGTCGTAGATGTCGACAAGATAGACTCCCCACAGCGACTCGGGACGGAGCTTTGCAGTCACCAAGAAATATTTGTCGCTCACAGGGCGTGGCTTGATAAATTGAGGCCACACGTTGTTTACGAGACCATCGGTTATAATCGGCACAATCTCACGTGTCGAGAATGGTATCTCCTGCACAATTCCCTCCAACTTCTTGCGGCTCTGCGCTGGGTCGATCAACATCAAACGACCGCTGCGAGCCACACCGTGGTGTCCCGATATTACGGCGATAAACTTCGATCCGCTGCCCGGCAGAGGTTGAATGTCGAATGTCGAGTTTGGGAAGTAGTCGCCACTGCCGTAGAGCGATTTTTGCTCCGTGCCATCGGGGTTCATATGCATCGTAATGCGCGAGAAGTAGTGTGTAAGGTCGGTGTACTCCCACCTCACATACATCACCTTTCCATTGTTCGCCACCACAGGGTGCCAGTTTGCATCTTGGTCGAAGGTGAGTCGACGCAGATCGCCATCCTCGGGATCGTAGAGCACCAAGTTACCCACCGCATCAGTTCCATTCACGCAGGGCACACCCTGATAACCAATGTTGGAGGTGGCGATAAACTTGCCGTTAGGGAGGAACGTGCCATCGGTGAACTCTAGGTCGGGTTCGTCAATCTTTATCACCTCTCTCGATCCTGTGCCATCTACCCCAACCTCAAATATGTTGAACTTGCTGCGTTCGTTGACCGACGTAAATAGGAGCTTTTGAGCATCCCAACTGAGCATTAGATCGGTGATAGGTCCAGTTGTCGAGTGTTTATATATAGATTTGTATTGCGGCTTGTCGCCCCTGAAGCTCATCTCCACAATCTCAGTGTCGAAACCTATTCGCTGCGCAGAGTATTGGTTGCTCCAGTTGTCGTTCTGCGTTCCGATGCGTGTTGCTGAGGCGCTGCGAGCGATTGAACCTACGTTGTAGCGTGTCAGGATGATCTTGTCGTTGTCGAGGGCACTGTTCGAGAGTAGGATTGTGCGTGACAGCGCAAGGATCTTCTCTGCCCTGTCGACCTCCGTCTTTTCGCCACGGCTTAGATCGGGCGAGATGCTTGCTAGTGCACGTAGCTGCGCCATCATCGACTCATAGCGTGCGATGTCGTAACCCTCCGCAGAGCGCATATCCGCAAATGCTCGCTCGACATTTGCGAGGTTGAAGAACGCATATCTATTAGTTAGGTCGATAACGCTCTGAATCTGCGTGATAATATCCAAATATGCGGCAATGCGCTCCTTTGCACTACCCGAGACCGCCTCGACCTGCGCCTAAAATCGCCCTGCTTGATCTTCGCTGCCGCCTTTAAAGCCGCCTTGCGCTCCACCTCGCCATCGTTGGAGTTAAACCACTGCTCAGGATCTATGCCACCGACACCTATAATCGCGCCAATCTCATCGGGATAGCTCACCGCCAAATCTTCGGCAAAGGCGTATCCATTATAGTTCTTAACGGTGAACTCCACCGACCCAACCGTAGTTTGGCAATCCTCCAAACCCACAGCCACCTCGAAGAGCTTATACTCCCCATTGAGCGGCACGACAAATTGGCTAGGTGCGTAGGCTGATATTCCGTGCTCATACCTCGTGCCATTGATTACGATGAAGTCATTACCCCAACCCACATCTCGTTTGGGGAAGCTGCGGCGTGTCTTGAAACACTTTAGATCCATCGTCGAGACCTGCACCTTTGTGCCATCGAGACGCGTAAGCACAGCATCAGCCCACACCGCCTCATCGCTATAACCACCATCCTTTGTCTCCCACATACTCAGCGAGAGATCGTTCCATCCCCGTCACGTCGATCGATAATCTCTCAGCATCGTGGCGCGCTCTGACGACACCTGTTTTGTGCTGGATGAGACTCTCCTGCATCATCTCTTTCATCTTCATCACCTCGTCGATGAGGCTATGTGCATCTGCGTGCAAAACCGAAAGGGCGAGCAGAAGAGCGGTTATGGTTACTCTTTTCATAGCATTAGTGTCCCATTAAAATTGGGACAAGTTAAAAATTAAACAAATTTGGCTCATTAAGCCTAAAAAGTTCTTTGTCATTTTGAAATTTAGTTTTGTCTAACAGTCTAACAGCTCACGAAG
>JBCQTK010000005.1:0-73116 GCA_047178665.1 Rikenellaceae bacterium
ACACGTCTAAGTACGACATAAAGCTTATCGACATACACCACCGCGAGTGGATCTATACCGACGCCGACGGGGCGAAGTGCCCACTCGATCGCAACGACTTCTCGGTGACAGTGGGGGGGGTGAAGTCTCATTTCGACTATGCATTGATCGTTATGCACGGCACGCCTGGCGAGGATGGTATGTTGCAGGGCTACCTGGAGATTATGGGTGTGCCATTCTCGTCGTGCTCGATGACTTCGTCGGTTATAACCTTCGACAAGGTGTCGACCAAACGAGCTCTCGCAGGGTGCGGTGTGTCGTTGGCGCGCGAGGTTCTCTACACTCGTGGCGAGGCGTTGTGCGCAGAGTCTGTGGTGGCGGAGTTGGGGCTGCCTCTGTTTGTGAAGCCTAACGCTAGTGGTTCGTCGTTTGGTGTTACGATGGTGAAGCGTGCGGAGGAGATGGCGGCAGCCGTGGAGTTGGCACTCACGGAGAGCGACACGGTGCTGATCGAGGAGGCGATAGTGGGGCGCGAAGTGGGGTGTGGTGTGATGATCACCTCCGACGGACGCGAGTACCTGCTACCTATAACGGAGCTAAAATCGAAGCGCGACTTCTTCGACTATGAGGCGAAGTACACCTCAGGATTGTGCGACGAGATCACCCCTGCCGACCTCTCGGCAGAGATCGTGAAGGCGCTAAACGACAGAACGTTGGCGGCGTATAGAGCCTGTAGATGTCGCGGCGTCGTGCGAATAGATTTCATCGTCACGGAGTCGGGCGAACCCTATCTGATCGAGATAAACTCCATCCCCGGTATGAGCACTGGCAGCATCGTGCCGCAGCAGATCCGCGCCGCAGGGATGACGGTGGGGGAGTTCTACGACATATTGATTGAGGATACATATAAATCACAGACCAAGTAGCTATGATAGAGATAGATGATAAGATCGTAAGCCTCGACATCCTGAGGGATCACTTCCTCTGCGACATCACCAAGTGTAAGGGTATCTGCTGCGTCGAGGGCAACGCAGGTGCGCCGCTAGAGGTGGATGAGGTCGACACGCTAGAGGAGCAGTACGAACTCTACAAACCATATATGACGGCTGAGGGTATCGAGTCTGTCGAGCGTCAGGGATTTATGGTTATCGACGAGGATGGCGACTACACAACGCCACTTGTCGACGACGCAGAGTGCGCCTACGCCTACGCTGAGGGTGGTGTAACGCTGTGCGCTGTCGAGAAGGCGTGGTTGGAGGGTAAATGTAGCTTCCGCAAACCGATCTCGTGCCATCTCTATCCCATCCGACTAATAAACTTCTCTAGCGGTGGCGTCGGTCTCAACTATCACCGCTGGAGCGTCTGCAGGTCGGCGTGTGAGAATGGCAAGAAGCAGGGTGTGCCGCTCTATAAGTCGTTGCGCGAACCGATTGTGCGACGCTTCGGCGAAGAGTTCTACGAGGCGCTGGAGAGTGCCGCCCAGATGCTGCAGGGGATGTAGGCTCTCTCCTGTTTGTTGTCGTCGGTGGTATATGATATTTATGCTTGTTCGTTATTGGGGTGCCCACTCTCCCTCGTGCCAGAATCCAAATAGAGAGCTGCCGTTGGCGTAGCACATCTTGCCTACGCCGTGGGGGACTCCGTTGCGGAAGTCTCCGTAGTATGTGTCGCCGTTGTTGTAGGTCATAAGACCGTAGTAGTTGGTGTCGTCGAACCACTCGCCATTGTAGCGATTGCCGTTGGCATAGCAGATTATACCCACCCCACACCTCTTGTTGCGTACCCACTCGCCCGAGTAGATGTCGCCATTGCTGTAGGTCATAGTCCCCTTGCCGTGTCGTTCGCGGCACTGCATATCACCTGCATATGTGTCGCCGTTGCCGTATGTTATAGAGTCAATAGATCTATACATCGCAAAACATTGTTAGATGCCTGTCGAACTCCACTAATTCGGCGTTGCTATACTACAATACACAAAGAAGGCGTGAGGAGTTGATGCTATTCACTAAAAGATGGCATCGCCAAACGCCGCACAAAGATGAATAGTATGAAACAAACTCACGCCGTTTGATGCGCCACTAGAGGCTACAGCAGATGCTGCGCTCTGAGGCACATAAACAGATGAGCGTCATATTACTATTACCCCTTTGTTTGATTGAAATTGGCGATTTCTCTTTTAGGGTGTAAGCATACACGCTTTCGTGTGTGGCTATTTATCCTGCCACACAATACAAAGGTACTATTTATTTTGATTTAACACGCTCGTTGCCCATTTTTTTTTGAATATATAGGTGTGGCGTGTCCACTTCGCAACTTTGCAGAGTGCAAACTAGAGGCTTCGCCTCTTTTGCATATATTGCAATCTGTTGAGATTTGGTGTAGATGATGTAATAGATGGTGTTGCACGCAGGATCTACACTCGGCAATTATAGGGGAGTCAGCCAACGGCTGACAAAAAAGATTAGGGTATAGCGCGTTGAAAGTTTACTTTCACAAAGCGCTATACCCTAATCTTTTGCAGTGCGCAGTCCCCGTCACCCCTGTCACCCCTCGGTCACTACCCCACAGCCTCACAGGGTGTCCTAAAAGAGTGTTCCCTTAGGTACGAATATGTTGAATCCGAAGTTGAAGGTGAGGTATAGATTTTTCCAGTTGTCGATGTCGTATTTGGTGACGGCGAGCTTCATTGGTCCCAGCTTTGTGTTGTATGATAGTGACGCCTGCGATATGTAGTGGATCGAGAAGCCGTCGCCCTTTCTGATTCGGTACGAGTCGTAGTACTTGTCGCGCAACATAGCGTGCACCTCGCCGCCTAGATATAGCTCACGCCAGAGACGAATGCTTGGCATAACTCCTGCTGCCGCGTATCGAGGTGCGGAGAACTCGGGCATATAGACCATAAATGAGTGGCGGACAGGTTGATAAGCAGGCATAATCAGCTGACGTGCCGTGAGCGAGTTCATCTCTGGCATATTTGTGTAGAGTCCCTCGATCCGCACTCCTAGCGCGAAGTATCTATTCTTCGTGGGGTTGAAGTATTTGAATAGTGTGAACTTAGCCCCTAGCCAAGAGTGGTTGTCGTTGACAATGGTGCTACTCAGGTTGGAGGTGTTCTCGGCGAAACTACGCTCTGTGCCCGTTAGTCCCATCGCTAGCATAGAGATGAACGTTCCCTTTGTGGGGAAGTATGGGTTGTCGATTGTGCTCATCTCGATCTCCGCCTTTGAGGCTATGTAGTTGAATCGACTACGGTTGAATGTGCCCCAGTTGTATATTTGCGATATGTCGGTCGGCAGACCATCCGCGTACTTGAAGTTCTCGGTGCCGATATTTGTCCTTATCATAAATAGTCCGCGTCGACGTAGCGGCAGACCTATCCCGACCGACAGATATTGATCCGAGCTCTTTATGTCGAGCGTGTTGTCGACCTTGGTGAGGTTGCCGAAGCTGCCGTGGTTGAGATTGTTCGTCTCGAATGTGTAGAGCGCGTCGATGAACATTGCGCTCCTGCGGAAGAAGTCGGCGCGGTATCCTATGCGACCTGCTGAGTAGATCGCACCGACATATAGCTCGCCAAAGACCTCGCTCGCAATGCGGTCGATGGTGCGGTAGCTCACGCCAGCATATAGCTGATTGTAGGGTGTCGAGGAGATGTTGCCGCCGAGCGACACCTTTAGCGACGGCTTATTCTCCATACTCATTTCGAAGAGGTATCTCTGCTTCTCGGAGTTGTATGTTATCTCGGGGTAGTTCGTTGTGAACTCGTTGGCGGAGAGGATGCGGTAGAGGTTTTCCTGCAGCTCGTTGAACTCCATCTCGCGCTGATTTGTCTCGTCGATGCCGCGCTGCCGCTGTCGCTTCGAGGTTATCATAAATGCGTCGATGTAGTTGACCTGGTTCTCGCTGAGCCCCTTGATCTCGTACTTGTCGAATAGCAGTTGGGGCGTTGCGTCGTTGAACTCGGCGCGGCGGTCGTCGAAGTACTCCTGCGTTTTGAGTCTGTCGGGGTCGATCTGCTCTAGTATCGAGTCTATCTTCTCCATCGTGTCGTTGTAGCCCATATCTATTATCTCCTCGGCGTTTGAGAAGTCGAGCATCCCCGTGGGGACATTGCGGCGTATGACAACACCGCCCTCGTCGATCTCGTAGTTGCTGGGGTTCATTGCGAGCAGAAAGGCTTGGTCGAAGAGCGACAGATCGTTGGTGTTAGCCCACGAGTCGACGCCGCAGACCGATCCGACGATGATGTCGGGGGCGAACCTCTCGCGCATAGGACGCCAGGGGAAGTTGTCGTATATTCCGCCGTCGTAGAGTATGTGACCATCCTCTCGCACGATAGGTTTGAATGCGAGAGGTATCGCCATCGAGGCTCTCACGGCCTGCCCCAGATCCCCCTCGTCGATTATCACCTTCTGGTTTGCCGTTACGTCGCTGGCGACGCAGAAGAATGGCACCATCAGTTTGTTGAAGTCGCCTCCGCTGAGGGTTGTGGCTGGCGTGAATAGTTTCGACGTCGCCATATCTATCTGTGTCGTAGATATTAGGCTGCGAGGCATTTTCTCGAGAGTGTCGGCTTTGTTGGCTGTGGGGTCGAACCTGTAGGATAGCGACTGCTCGCCACGGCGCAGGGTGCTGCCACGGCGGAAGTACGAGCCAAGGTTGCTGTCGATCTTGCCTGTGGTCCATCGTTCGAGATCGCCCGACATCGCGATTTCGCGCATCTCCTCGGGCGAGTAGCCTGCGGCGTATAGTCCTGTGATGATGGCTCCGATGGAGGTTCCAGCCACATAGTCGATCGGCACACCCCTCTCCTCAAGAGCCTCCAGTACGCCTATGTGATAGAGCCCCTTTGCGCCGCCGCCACTCATCACCACACCGACAGATTGGGCAGCGCAGATCTCGTTGCCCAACAGTAGAGTGATAATAAATGCAAATAAAACTCTCTTCATTTCGTAAATTTTTATATCTTTGCACAAATATAATGTAATTTATCATATTTTACTAGAGTAATGAAAAATAAAATAGAGGCACTACTGCGCCAAATCGAAGAGTTCGAGCCCACGGTGGCTGCCGACATCGAGCAGATGAGGATCAAAATGTTGGGAAAGAAGGGCGAACTGAACGCCTTGATGGAGGAGTTTAAGAGCGTAGCGCCCGAGCTAAAGAGAGAGTTGGGGCAGCATCTCAACGCCCTCAAGACACGTTCGCTAGAGCGTATCAACACCCTCAAGGAGCAGATGGCAGCTGGCGAGGGGGCGGTGTCGACCGACGCTATAGATGATATGTCGAGACCTGCGGCGGAGCTGCCTGTGGGTTCGCGTCACCCCATCTCGATCGTGAAGAACCGTATTGTCGATCTCTTTGCGAGGTTGGGATATAGTGTTGCAGATGGTCCTGAGATCGAGGATGATTGGCACGTATTCTCGGCGCTTAACTTTCCGCCCGAGCACCCTGCGCGCGATATGCAGGATACATTCTTTATTAATAGTAACCCCGAGATTCTACTCCGCACCCACACCTCGTCGATCCAGGTGAGGACGATGGAGCGTGAGAAGCCGCCGATCCGTGTGATCTGCCCAGGACGTGTGTTCCGCAACGAGGCGATCTCATATCGTGCACACTGCATATTCCACCAGGTCGAGGGTCTCTACATCGACGAGGGTGTGTCGTTTGCCGACCTGAAACAGTCGATCCTCTACTTCGCCAAGGAGCTATTTGGCGAGAGCGCGACGATCCGTATGCGTCCCTCATACTTCCCCTTCACTGAGCCCTCTGCGGAGGTCGATGTGTCGTGCAACCTGTGTGGTGGCAAGGGGTGTAATGTGTGTAAGGGTACGGGATGGTTGGAGATCTTGGGCTGCGGAATGGTTGACCCCAATGTGTTGGAGTCTAATGGTATCGACTCTACAAAATACTCTGGATTCGCGTTTGGTATGGGAGTTGAGCGTATTGCGATGCTGCTATATGGGGTGAAGGATCTGCGTCTCTACTTCGAGAACGATGTGCGATTTTTGAACCAGTTCGATCGCGCACTGTAGCTATTAACCTCTGTTGGGGTGTAATCTAAAAAGTATTGAGAGATGAAGTGTAGGGTCTCTGTTGCGGTTTTGTCGCTCTTTGTCGCTCCGTTCGTTGTGGGGCAGGTGAAGATGGCGAGAGTGAGCGAGTCGGGTGATTCGCTCAGGATACGACGTGCGGTAGAGCTTACGACAGATGGTGTCAAGACGCTCCAGATAAAGGGCGATGTGATGGAGGCGTACCACCTCTTCGAGGAGGCTATACATAGCGACTCAACATATGCGCCCGCAAAGTTCGCGATGGCAGATCTGCTGATGCAGTCGCAGCCCAAGGAGGCTACGAAGTATGCGGCTGAGGCGTACGCTAGCGACACGACGAACTACTGGTACCTGAGCCGTTACGCTCAGGCTGTGGTGTCGAGTGGCGACTACGCTCTGGCGCGCAATCTCTACGAAAAGACGATCGCAATGCGTCCGCTCGACATCAACGCCTACCGCATTCTCGCAATTCTCTATCAGCAGGAGTCGCGTGTGTTGGAGGCTATATCGTTGCTCGACACTGCAGAGATGCGTGGGGGGCGCAACCCATATCTCACGTCGCTGAAGCAGCAGATGTTGCTCTCGACAAATCAGAAGGAGCGCGCCATCGAGGAGGCTGTAGCGGCTGTCGAGGAGGCTCCTTTCGTCGCTGACAATAGGCTCTCGCTTGCGCAGCTCTACATCGACCTTAGGCGCGACTCACTCGCGCAGATCGAGCTAGATGCAGCCCTCGCGATCGACTCCACGAAGATCGAGACGCTGCTTGCTGTCGCCAACTTCCATCTGTCGCGAGGACGTGACAGGGAGTATCTTCGTGCGCTAGTGCCGATTGCGCAGAGCCCCAATATGGATCTGACGAACAAGCTTGGAATCGTGAAGGAGGTGACGGCGCGACGCGACCTCTATCGTCGCGATCGCATAGCTGTCGGTTCTGTTGTCAATGCGCTCACGCTAGCTCACCCCAACGAGCCCGAGGTGGTCGCAATACAGGCGAAGCATCTAATCACGCAGGGCTATAGCGAGGAGGCTTTGCGATACTTCAAACACCATCTCGACGACGAACCTGCGCAGCTCGACTACTACAGCGCCATCGTCGACATTGAGCGATACTTGGGGCGTATGGACTCCGTCGAGCTCTATCTTACTCGCGCCGTAGAGCGCTTCCCAGGGGAGGGGTGGATGAATTTCGAGATGGCAAATATGATGGTCGCAAAGGGGCACTACGACGAGGCTGTAGAGTACTACAAATCGACGTTGGAGGGTGCGACGGACTCGTTGCAGAGTTTGGTTTGGAGCACTGTGGGCGACATCCTCTACCAAAAACTAAACGCCGAGATAGCGAGTGACTCGACAGCAAAACCATCCGTCAGGGTCGTGCGACGTAGGCTCAAAGAGGTCTACTCCTCCTACGACAGGGCGATCGAGCTATTTGATGACAACATCTTGGCGCTCAACAACTACGCCTACTTCTTGTGCGAAAATGGAGGCGACCTAGCCCTTGCGCTGAGTATGGCGGAGCGTGCTGTGGAGGTGCAGAGTAGCAACGCTACATTTATAGATACGTATGGCTGGATTCTCTATCGCCTGGGGCGCTACGAGGATGCTAAGTTGGTGATGCGGAGGGCAATATCTTTCAACTCGACCAACAACTACGAGATAGCACTACACTACGCTGAGATCCTCGCTGCACTGGGCGAGACGACAATGTCGGAGTTCTACTGGGAGAAGGCTGCGCAGTGGGGTGCGTCGGATGGCGAGATTGAGCAGAGCCGCACACGCGTTGCGGCGATTGTAAAAGATGATGATAAGTAATCTATGTTGAGATACCTATATTATATATGTTTGGCGACACTACTACTCGCTGCGACTCCGACCTCTGCTGCGACCGACAAGATCACGCAGCAGAAGAGCCTCGTTGCCACCCTCGAAAAGCAGGTGGCACAGGGCGAGCGTGAGGTGGCAAACCTCCGCAAGAGTCGTGCTGCGAGCGAGGTGGAGGTGAAGAGTTTGGTGGGGCAGGTTGAGGCTCGTAACCGACTCATCGTGGCACAACGCAAGGAGGAGCAACTTCTGAGGACGGAGATCTCGACAGCCGACAGCACGACGGAGCAGCTAGAGAGGCAGCTCGACCAGGAGCGCGTGTACTATGCGCAGATGGTGCGCGAGGCGTATAGGAGCTACAGTAGCCACAATGTGTTGACCTACCTCTTCACTGCAGTGGACTTTCAGGATATGGCACACAAGGTGGCGAATCTGCGAGCTGTAGCATCGCTGCGTGCCGAGCGTATAGGGCGTATCGACTCGCTCAGCGCTAGACTCAAGGGCGAGCGCGAGCAGCTGGTGACGCGCCGAGGCGAGCTGCAGAGCGTGTTGAGCAATCTTGAGCAGCAGAAGAAGGGGCTTGAGGGCGACGTAGCATCTGCACGCCGCAGTATCAGTTCAATGAGCGCCAAGGAGAAGAGTGTGATGCGACAGAACCAGCTGCAGCAGCAGAAGCTAGCGGCGGCGGTGAAGGAGCTGCAGAAACTCATCAAGGGCAACCAGACAGGTGCGTCGTTCTCGTCGAAGAGTTCGAACCTCAATCTGCCCGTTGTGGGTGGTCGCGTAAAGCAGTATAAGGATAATATGGCGGAGATTGTAGGTCGTGAGGGTGCTCAAATTGTCTCGATCTATGAGGGTAAGGTTGTCGACGTTAGGCTCAACCGAATCACGGGTAAGTACGACGTCTATATCGCTCACGGAGAGTATATTAGCTCCTATGCAGGTCTTTCGTCGGTGAGTGTCGAGAAGGAGTCAACGGTGGCACGTGGCGCTGCGATAGGGGTGATCGGCGAGGCTGTCGACATCATCACGCTCGAGAGCGAACACAAGATTGTATTTGGCATCTATCCACCGACGACAAAGGAGACGATCACTGCCGCAAGTTGCTTCAAGCGATAGTGGCGAGGGGATCATAACACAAACAAGAATTATGGCAATCCGATACTTTAACGACAACTGCACATATCGTTTCGTGGGGCGACGCACGATCAACCGCTGGCTGCGCGAAGTGGCTCAGAGCGAGGGGTATAGAGTCCTCGACATAGGTGTTATCTTCTGCTCTGCGGAGCGTCTGCTAGCGATGAATCGGGAGTTTCTGCAACACGACTACTACACCGACATCATCACCTTCGACGACAGCGACCTTGAGGGTGGCGTCATCTCGGGCGAGCTATTCATCGACGTCGAGACTGTGGCGGACAACGCGACACTCTACGGCTCGACACCTCTGCGAGAGATGCACCGAATCCTCGTTCACGGCACTCTCCACCTATGCGGACAGGGCGACAAGAGCCTTGAGGATAGTGTGGAGATGCGCGCGAAGGAGGATCGATACCTCTCGTTGCTAGATGCAATCGTGGAGGAGAGTTCTAGCCCAAGAATTTAGTTTTGCGCCTTGCGAGGTTGCCATTTTTCGAGCTCTCGCGCTCCACTACGCCCGTCAATACGTCGGCTGCATCGTGCCATCTGTTTGCGCGGTAGCTGCGACGATATGTTATGAGGTGCGCCGCGAGCGACTGCCACCTCTGCTGCCACCCTGCGGGCATACGTATGCGGTGGATGACTGTCGCCGAGTTCGATAGTATGCGCGCCTGTTTGTTGGCGCTCTGATGAAACCACTCCACCTTAACCTCGGCCGCTAGAGCCTGTACGGAGCGTGCAAATCCACGACCGCCGTTGTTGCTCTCGATCACGGCGCGCGAGGTGTTGTTGTCGTTGAGCATTGCGGCAACGAGGGGTTCGCTCACCTCCATTGGTTCGCGCGTGTAGACCACGTCGGTAACATAGATCAATCCGTCGCGCCCCACGGCGTAGCAGATCGAGCAAAGGTAGTCGTCGCCCATATCGGCGGTGTCGGTGTAGTTCTCGCGCCGCAGCAGATCTGTCGGCAGCTCCTCGTATTCCGCAAAGTTGTCGCCATACAACAGCCCCTCTTTGGAGGATGGATTCCCCTGATACATACACTCGAAACGGAGCGGATCGAGCGCGCGCTTCTCTAGCAGTAGCTCCCTCGACTGCCTCGACTCCCATAGCGCCTCACCCACTTGGCGCGGATCGAGCTGCGTGGGGCTGGTGCTTTTGAGCGCCTCGAAGTTGAGGTAGAGCCAGGTGTTGGAGGGGATGGTGCCAATCTGTTCAAACGACGTAAATACCTCGTATGGCTCGCGTCGCGTGAGCGTTCCGATAAGATCATCCTCGTGCCAGCGCGTAAAGACTACCAGTTCGCTAGAGGTGTTGTGCATACGGGTCTTAACCACCGACGTGTACCACTCGACACAGTTCTCGCGCACGAGGGGCGAGTTTGCCTCCATCGCATCTTTGTAGAGGTCGTCGAGGATGAAGCAGTCGACGCGGTTGCCTGTGAGCGAACCCTCGCGACCGACAGATAGGAGCGACCCCTGCTTGTCGATTATCTCGACCTCCTCGCTGGTGCGTATGTAGTTTGCAGGTTTCGCCCCGCGCTTGATGGTTGTCGAGGGGAATATCTCCGCATACTCCTTCGATTCGAGCAGTCGTTGCACGCGTCTATTGAACTTCGAGGCGAGCGACGACGAGTAGGAGGCGATGGCGATCCTCAGATCGGGGTTGAGCCCCAGCATATAGGCTGGCAGAAGCGTAGTCGCACCCAGACTCTTGCCGTGCTGCGGTGGCATCGTGACTATGAGTTTGCGGATCTCGCCGCGCGCAAAGCTATCTAGCAGCTTGTAGTAGATCGAGTGAAATGGCTCAAATTCAATACCAAACGATACGGATTGAGCAAATATTTCAAAATTCATACTCTCATCGCCTTTTTGCTGAATATGAGGTATGTCGGACGAAAAATCGGACATTATTGTTCTATTTGCCGTATTTGCGCCCTTTTTATCGTTGTGCAAACACTCGTTTTTGTTATTCCCATTTGAACTTGATTTGTTAGTGTTGTTTTTTATTCTAAATTTACGCTTGCTGTTCGCCATATCTATTGACATATATAATCCTTAAAAATTGAGAAGTCGAAGTCGTTGTCTACCTCACCTTCGGGCGTTGTTGTGTGGAGCTCCCACCACACTGGGACTAGCTCTTTGATGGTGTATCTATCTGATCCATCGCAATATTCGCGTCGATGATAGGGTATGATAGTTGCTACTAGGCGTATCTCTACATCGTCCTGTTCGAATTCGATAGTGCCCGAGTAGAATGTGAGCGACGATAGATCCTCCAAAAACATACCTACAAGACGTGAGTAGGTGTTAGGTGAAAAAATATACATAATCTTTGTGTTTTTTTATGTGAAAAATTGTGAAATGTCCCGCAAATTTCTTAACTTTGCAACGACAAAGGTAATGTCATATATTGAACTTTACAATAGTTTGATGTAAAAAATTTATACAAAAAATTATGAAACAAAAAGTAAACGAACGCTTCAAGCTGATACGCAAGGAGTTAGGGATGACGCAAGATAAACTTGCAAGTTATCTTGGTGTTGGAAAAGCGGCGCTTTCGATGATCGAAACAGGCAAGGCTGGACTTTCATCTAGAAATTTGAACATTTTGGTTCAAGAGTTTGGAATTAATGCAGAGTGGGTGGAGACTGGAGTTGGCGAGATGTTTAACGCAGACCCCAACATCAATAAGTATCTTCTCCGTACGGACTCTAGTGTGCCACTCCAGAGTGTGCCCCTCTATTCGATTGAGGGTACGGCTGGGCTTGTGCCTCTATTCTCTCGTACCGAGGTGACAAAACCTGTCAACTTTATCCACATCCCGAACCTCCCTAAGTGCGACGGTGCGATCTACATCGTTGGTGACTCGATGTATCCGCTACTCAAGAGTGGCGACATTGTGCTCTACAAGCAGGTATCTGATATGAGTGACATCTTCTGGGGCGATATGTACCTAATGTCGATTGATATGGATGGCGAGGAGTTCATCTCGGTTAAGTATATCCAGAAGCACGACGACGACCGTTACGTGTGGCTGGTGAGTCAGAACCAACACTATGCAAAGAAGGAGCTTGAGAAGAGCCGTATCCGCGCACTAGCATTGGTGAAGGCTAGTATTAGAATGAACTCTATGCGATAGTCTCTAGCGCGCGATATTCGCGATGTGCTATAGAGAGAGGGGGATGACGTTGCGTTGTCCCCCTCTCTAGTCTGTTGGTCGCGACATTTTTTTTAAAAAAATATTGTTTTCTAACTCGCTGAGGCTCTGCATTACTAACCTCGGGGTAACTAATGTACTGCGACGTACCTACTTGTATAACTCGTTGTGAATCTGTAGCTTTGTTGGCGAAAATAAAACTAATTCTATAGATTATGAAGAGCAAACTAATGTGGGCAGTCGCAGCAACTGCCATTGTAGCAGCCCTCCCGGCGGAGGCGCAGCAGTTTACAACCTACGATTTGCCGAACTCAACGCTTCACCTATATCAGACGGGTGACGTAATGGGTGACGCGTCGATAATCGTCGAGGGTAAAAAGTCGATAGTCATTATCGAGCAGCCCCTCTTTAACGCCAACATTGAGGAGTTTGGCGAGTATGTGAAGGGGCTCAACAAACCCGTCGACTGTGTCTTTGCGAGCTATCACCAGGGTGGTCTGACGCCCTATGCAAAGGAGAAG
Organism: Rikenellaceae bacterium; assembly: GCA_047178665.1. GTDB lineage: Bacteria > Bacteroidota > Bacteroidia > Bacteroidales > Rikenellaceae > Alistipes. The sequence goes on from JBCQTK010000005.1 coordinate 12,677, forward strand.
ATTGTGATGCCTAAGTCGATGATTGAGTTCAGTAAGAGCCCAATGTCGCAGGGTATGATCGCGAAGTTCAAGAGTAACTTTGGCGACTCGGCAGATCTTGAGCCATTTGGTAAGGTTGTGGGTGTGTCGCTCCCCTCGAAGCAGAAGTGGGCAGGTGTTGAGTTTGTATTGACGCCAGGTGTAGCGTCTGACTTCCCTGCGGCGAGTGCGTTGATCGACGGTGCAGCCTACTATATGCACTTTGCGCCATCTATTAGCCACGCCTCACCGATGGTGGTGCGATCTGTGGCGGCTATAGACTATCTGCTCGATGAACTCCGTGCTGTCGAGGCGTCGGGTGCGAAGTATATCTTCGGTTCGCACGGTGCGCCTGCCACGAGGGAGGAGCTGACGTTCCAGATCGCCTATCTCGAAAAGTTGAAGGCTGTGCGCGCCACTAGCTCTAACCCCGACACATTTGCGCAGCGTATGCTGATCGCCTATCCGTCGTTGGGGGGGTATGAGAACCTACGCCCACTAGCGGCAAAGCTCTATCCTGACTTTGTGGCTGACCCCGTCAAGGAGGAGGTGAGGGCACGTATGCAGGACTATCTTAATATGGTCTCGGGTCTCGATATGGAGATCGCAAAGGGGCTGTGGGCAGAGAACGACGAGGCTATCTCGATCATCACGCCTCGTTCGCACTTCATCGGTTTCGACTCTATTATGAACGACTTCCTTGTGAAGGCATTCTCTAGCTTCAAGTCGCGTAAGTTGAGCTCGGTGAGTGAGGTGATAAATGTATATGGTGACTCTGCGCAGGTGCAGCTATACTGGATGTTCGACACTGTCAACGCCGCAGGTGAGGCGAAGCGTGGTCGTGGTCGCGAGACCTTGGCGTTCGAGAAGATATGTGGTGAGTGGCGTCTTGTGCACGTGCACTACTCTCCGCTACCTGCGGCGCACTAGTCGTTGCGTTAATTGTTATATTGATTGTTGTGTTGGTAGGCGCGCAGACCTCTCTCGAGAAACTCCACATACTCCTCTATGTTGAGGTTGTAGCCCGATGGGGGAGTGAGCTCCTCGCCGCTGCGCCCGAGGAGTATGTAGTAGGGTTGTGCGTTGACTCCGAAACGAGTGAGCGCGAGGTGTGAGTTGATGCGTCCAACATTTTTGAGTACTCTCCCTGAGTCGGTTGTAATCCAATCCGATTCGGGGAGTTCTCGTTTCTCGTCCATATATAGCTTCGCGATGACGTAGTCGTTTTCGAGGATAGTCGCCACGCGTGGGTCGCTCCACACCCTCTGCTCCATCTCGCGACAGTTGACGCAGCCGTGACCAGTGAAGTAGACCATCAGTGGCTTGCCGATGGTGTTGGCGTATGCCTGTGCCTCGTCGAGCGCGGTGAAGCGCTGAGGTGATGCGGAGGGGGAGGTGGTGGCGGACTCCGTTGCGAGCTCCGATGGTGGGGGTAGGTAGCCTGCGAGGGCGGGGAGCGGACGACCCCACATACCTGGTAGCATATATAGTACGAATGAGAATACGGCGATCGCGAGGGCGAGGCGTCCCACCCCGATATGCTCCACCTTGTCGTCGTGCGCAAATCGGATCTTCCCGAGCAGGTAGAGACCTAGCAGCGAGAAGGTGACGATCCAGATGGCGAGGTAGAGTTCGCGGCTAAGCAGCCCCCACTGATATGTTTGGTCGGCGACACTGAGGAACTTCAGACCCAGCGCGATCTCGACAAATCCGAGCACTACCTTGACGGAGCTGAGCCAGCCGCCACTCTTGGGTAGGCTTTTGAGCAGCGAGGGGAAGAGGGCGAGCAGCACAAAGGGCAGGGCGAAGGCTGTGGAGAATGCCAACATCGTGATGATAGGTTCCCAGAACTCGCCCGACGTAGATTTGATTAGCACCGATCCCACGATCGCACCTGTGCAGGAGAACGACACCAACACCAGGGTCAGGGCGAGGAAGAAGATGCCCCCCACAGAGCCTTTGTCGGCGCGGCTGTCGCTACGATTGACCCACGACGAGGGAAGAGTTATCTCGAACGCCCCGAAGAACGAGGCGGCGAATGCCATAAAGACGAAGAAGAAGAGTAGGTTGGGCAGCCAGTGTGTGGCGATCCAGTTGAATATGTCGGCTGTGATGGCGTCGCCCCCCAGGAGGTAGGTTGTGAGGATGATTGCAGCGATCGGCAGGGTGTAGAGTCCAACGATGAAGAGTCCATAGAGCGATGCTGCCCATCGTCCGCTACCCTCGCCCTTCATAAAGAACGATACGGTCATCGGCACCATCGGAAAGACGCAGGGGGTGAGCAGTGCCGCAAATCCCCATAGTATAGCCTCGATTATCACGATCCAGAGAGCGCCTGTTGACCCCTTTTGTGGTGATCCCACCTCGAACGAGAAGAGCGCCTCGGCAGGGGGGGTGCAGCTCATACCGCTGCACGACATCCACTCTGCGGTGAGGGTTGCGTCGCCTCGGTGTGGGGCTCGTACTCTCTGTCTGAATGTTACGGAGTTGGAGTATGTGCCGACCTCCGCGGCGAAGATCTCGTCGTACTTAATTGTCGCCTCCTCTACGCTCTCGACGCCGCCTATGAGCTCTGCGCTGTCGGGCAGGGTGAAGCGGAGCGAGGTGGGGAATACCTCGTCGTAGCTGCGTGTGTCGTAGATCTTCCACCCCTCGTCGATGGTTGCGGTGATCTCGATCTGATATGTAGAGTCGCCAAGATTCTCAATGCGGGGCTCGCTCCAGGCTACCTGTGCCGAGAGCTTCGTGGTGGTGAAAAGTAGTGCCACGAGGGCGAAAAATAGATTGTGTTTTTTCATACTCCTAAAAATTACTATTTGCAAATATAGCAATTATTTTGCAATGCGAGAGGAATTGATTATCTTTGTGGCTAAAACTGAGAAAAATATAACAAAATATGGATTACAATTTCAAAGATTTAGAGCAGAAGTGGCAACAGGAGTGGCGCACTCGCAAGACATATAAGGTCGAGATAGATGAGTCTAAACCCAAATTCTATGTACTCGATATGTTCCCCTATCCGTCTGGCGCAGGTCTGCACGTGGGGCATCCGCTTGGCTACATCGCCTCGGACATCTACACTCGCTACAAGCGTCTATGTGGATTCAACGTCCTCCATCCGATGGGCTACGACGCCTTTGGTCTCCCTGCCGAGCAGTACGCTATACAGACGGGGCAGCACCCTCGTACGACCACAGATCAGAACATCGCACGATACCGCGAGCAGCTCGACAAGATCGGCTTCAGCTTCGACTGGGATCGTGAGGTGAAGACCTGTGAGCCAGAGTACTACAAATGGACACAGTGGGCATTCGTCGAGATGTACAACCACTACTACAACACTACGACCGAACTCGCAACACCAATCTCGCAGCTAGTCTCGATGTTCGAAACATCTGGTACGGAGGGTGTGACTGCGGCGTGCACGGCGGATCTGTCGTTCACCGCAGAGGAGTGGGGCGCAATGTCGGAGGCGGAGCGCGAGCTTACACTTCAGAACTATCGCCTGGCGTTCCGCGCCGACACGATGGTCAACTGGTGTGCGGAGCTAGGTACGGTTCTCGCCAACGACGAGGTGAAGGAGGGGCTATCGGTGCGCGGTGGATTCCCTGTCGAGCAGAGGCAGATGAAGCAGTGGTTGCTGCGTGTCACAGCCTACGCAAAGAGGATGCTAGATGGGCTCGACTCGTTGGAGTGGAGCGAGTCGCTCAAGGAGATACAGCGCAACTGGATCGGTAAGTCGGTCGGTGCGCAGGTGTTCTTCGATATCAAGGGTTTCGACGAGAAGTTGGAGATCTTCACCACTCGCCCCGACACGATATATGGCACGACGTTTATGGTCATAGCGCCCGAGCACGAGTGGGTCGATATGCTCACTACCTCAGAGAACAAGGGGGCTGTTGAGGCGTATATTGCCGAGACAAAGCGCCGTTCGGAGAGGGAGCGCATCGCCGACACTAAGCGTGTGAGCGGATGTGCGACAGGGTCGTTTGCGATCAACCCATTCACAGGGAAGGAGATACCGATCTACATATCAGACTACGTCTTGGCAGGTTACGGAACAGGTGCGATTATGGCTGTCCCTGCACACGACTCGCGCGACTGGGCGTTTGCTCGTCACTTCGGTTTGGAGATCACCCCCGTTGTCGAGGGTGGTGACATCGAGGAGGCGTCGTACGACGCAAAGTCGGGCACGCTAATCAACTCGGGCGAGCTCAATGGCAAGGATGTGAAGGAGGCGATCCAGATAATGTTCGACGAGGTGGAGCGCAGAGGTCTGGGCAAGCGATTTACGAACTACCGCCTGCGCGATGCGATCTTCTCGCGTCAGAGATATTGGGGCGAGCCATTCCCGATCTACTACAAGGATGATGTGGCGTATCCGCTCACGCTCGACAAGTTGCCGTTGGAGCTACCCTCGATCGAGAAGTACGCCCCGACAGCACAGGGAGAGCCTCCGTTGGCACGCGCCGAGGGGTGGGCTACCGAGGAGGGGTGGCAGTTTGAGTACTCTACGATGCCTGGTTTCGCAGGGTCGTCGGCGTACTATTTGAGATATATGGATCCTAAGTGCGACACAGCGCTGGTGAGTCGCGAGGTGAATGAGTATTGGCGAAGTGTAGACCTATATGTGGGTGGTATTGAGCACGCTACGGGTCACTTGATGTACTCAAGATTTTGGAATATGTTCCTCTACGACTTGGGTCACGTATGTGAGTCGGAGCCATTTAAGAAGCTCGTAAATCAGGGTATGATTCAGGGTCGTTCGAACTTCGTCTATCGTGTTGTGGGGACAAACAAATTCGTGTCGTGTGGCTTGAAGGGCGACTATCAGACGCAGGAGATTCACGTCGACGTCAACATCGTCAAGAACGATACACTCGACATCGAGGCGTTCAAGGCGTGGCGCGCAGAGTTTGCCGACGCGGAGTTCCTCTTGGAGGATGGAAAGTACATCTGCGGTTGGGCTGTCGAGAAGATGTCGAAGTCGATGTATAACGTCGTCAACCCCGATATGATCGTCGAGAACTATGGAGCAGATACGTTGCGTATGTATGAGATGTTCTTAGGACCACTAGAGCAGTCGAAGCCCTGGGACACAAATGGAATTGATGGCGTGCATAAGTTCTTGCGCAAATTCTGGAGACTCTACTTCGACCGCAACGGAGAGCTCGCAATCAACGACGAGGAGCCAACGAAGAAGGAGCTAAAGACGCTGCACAAGACGATAAAGAAGATACGCGAGGATATAGAGAACTTCTCGTTCAACACCTCTGTGTCGGCATTTATGATCTGCTTGAACGAGCTAGGCGAGTGCCATAAGCGCTCTGTCGTAGAGCCTCTTACGCAGCTCATAGCGCCATTTGCACCACATATAGCTGAGGAGTTGTGGCAGACGGCAGGTCACGAGCAGACGGTTTTCGATAGCGCATACCCTGTGGCGGATGAGTCGCTGTTGGTGGAGAGCGAGTTCGAGTATCCTGTGATGATGAATGGCAAGTTGCGATTCAAGATCACCTACGACCTCTCGAAAGATCCGCAGGCGATACAGAGCGAGGTGGTGGAGCAGGAGGCTGCGCAGAAGTGGCTGGAGGGCAAAGCGCCGAAGAAGGTGATTGTCGTCAAGGGCAAGATTATTAATATAGTATATTAACACAGATTGTTATGAAGAGGGTATTTATCGCAACAGTGTCGATCTTGCTGCTATCTATCGTGGCAACCTCAGCGGCTCTTCCGAAGGGGCGCTTCGCGGAGGATGAGAAGATTAAGATATGGAGTAATAAGAGTGCTCCTCACTCGAATAACTATGAGGGTGAGTTGCGCGAAAATACCACTAACCTAATCGGCAATATCACAGAGGCGGAGCTACTTATCTATAAGCCAAAGGGTGAGAATAGGGGCGACAAGGCGGTTGTGATCTGCCCAGGTGGCGGCTACTCGATCCTCTCGATGATGAATGAGGGGCAGAGGATCGCGGAGTGGTTTGCAGAGAATGGCATCACCGCCGCAGTTGTGGTCTATCGTCTGCCCAATGGTGTCTGCGAAGTGCCGTCGGAGGATGTGGTGGAGGCGATGCGAATTATGCGCAAGAGAGCCTCGAAGTTGGGCTTTGACCCTCAGAAGTTGGGCGTCGTAGGATTCTCGGCAGGAGGGCACCTTGCCGCAACTGTCTCGACACTCCCTGCGGACGAGGCGAAACCGAACTTCTCGGTGTTGTTCTACCCCGTGATTTCGAGCGAGAAGGGGTTGGCTCACGAGGGGTCGTTCAACAATCTGTTGGGCAAGGATCGTACGGCAGAGGAGAGTGCAGAGTATTCGTTGGATCGGAGGGTCGACGAGACGACGCCCCCTGCAATTCTATTCCATTGCAACGACGACAAGACCGTGAAACCTGTAAATAGCACCCTCTACTACAACGCGTTGAGCCGCTACCAGCGACACGCAGCCCTCTACATTTTCCCCGAGGGACGACACGGATGGGGCAACAAAGATAGCTTCGAGTATCAGTCGATGTGGCAGAGTCTGCTGCTCGATTGGATCGAAAAATTAGATTAAAACATAAAATAAATTAAGAATAAAAGATGGCAGACAACTCAATTTTGATGCGCCTAGATGGGCTAAAACTAAAGTTCGAGGAGATCTCGGAGAAGCTCACCGACCCCGAAGTTATCGCCGACGTGAAGCTATTCACGCAGCTTCTCAAAGATTTCAAGGAGCTACAACCGATCATCGAGACATCGGATAAGTTCCGTACGGCACTCGCAAATTTGGCGGAGGCGAAGGATATTCTCGCCAACGAGAAGGATGAGGAGTTCCGCGAGATTGCGCGCGAGGAGCTGACTACGCTGGAGCCTGTTATCGAGAGATTGGAGGAGGAGATCAAGCTTCTACTTGTCCCCAAAGATCCGCAGGACAACAAGAACGCCATAGTCGAGATCCGTGGCGGTACGGGCGGCGATGAGGCTGCAATCTTCGCAGGTGACTTGTTGAGAATGTATATGAAGTATGTCGAGACAAAGGGCTGGAAGCACGAGATAACAAGCACCTCGGAGGGTACTTCGGGAGGCTTCAAGGAGGTCGTGATGAAGGTGTCGGGCAACAATGTATATGGTACGTTGAAGTATGAGTCGGGTGTGCACCGCGTGCAGCGTGTGCCGCAGACCGAGACGCAGGGACGCGTACACACCTCTGCCGCGTCGGTCGCTGTGTTGCCCGAGGCGGAGGAGTTCGACATCGAGGTGTCGATGAACGACATCCGCAAGGATACATACTGCTCGTCGGGTCCTGGTGGTCAGTCGGTCAACACGACCTACTCGGCTGTGCGATTGACCCACATTCCGTCGGGTATTGTGGTGCAGTGTCAGGATCAGAAGTCGCAGCTAAAGAACTTCGACAAGGCGTTTGAGGAGCTCCGCACACGTATCTTCAACTTGGAGTATCAGAAGTATCTGGACGAGATTGCGTCGAAGCGTAAGACCCTCGTCTCTACTGGCGATAGGTCGGCAAAGATCCGCACCTACAACTACCCACAGGGGCGTATCACAGACCACCGCATCAACTTCACGATCTACAATCTGTCGGCATTTATGGATGGTGACATCCAGGGTGTTATCGACGAGTTGATCGTCGCAGAGAACGCCGAGCGTCTCAAGGAGAGCGAACTACAATAGTTACTAAAGAGATGGCAAAAATCGCTCCACAACACATCACACTGTCGCAGCTACAACGCTCAATCCAGGAGGTCGTTGTGGAGCGATTTGCGTTGCCACTCTGGATCAGTGCGGAGCTGTCGGATCTGAAGGTCAACGGCTCGGGACACTGCTACTTGGAGCTTGTCGAGAAGGGTGAGAGCGACGGTGTGGCAAAGGCGCAGGTGAGGGGCGTGATGTGGCGTGCTGCCTATGGCGCTATCGCCGCTAAGTTCGAGGCTGCGACAGGTGCAAAGCTGACGCGCGGAATAAAGATATTGGCGAAGGTGCTAGTTACATATCACGAGCTCTACGGTATGTCGCTGCAGATCACCGACATCGACCCCACATATACGATTGGCGAGGTGGAACGACAGCGCCAGGAGGCTATTGCGAGGCTCAAATCGAATGGTTCGTGGGATGTGAATCGTGGAGTGCCTATGCCGACATTGGTGCAGCGTGTCGCTGTTGTGTCGAGTGCGCAGGCGGCAGGTTATCAGGACTTTATGCGCGAGCTGGGGGCTTGCCCCTATCACATTGCGACGACTCTTTTTGAGGCGACGATGCAGGGTCTGGCAGCAGAGGAGTCGATCATTGCAGCACTCATCGAGATCGCCAACCGACGCGAAGAGTTCGATGTTGTGGTGGTGATACGTGGCGGTGGGTCGACGAACGATCTGCGCTGCTTCGACTCCTATCGTTTGGCGCTTCACTTTGCGCGTTTTCCGCGTCCTGTCATCGCCGGCATTGGGCACGACAAGGATACGAGTGTGGTCGATATGGTTGCCCACACCTCGCTCAAGACGCCGACGGCTGTGGCAGGGTGGTTCTACGAGAGGATGCTCTCGCTCGACGGGTGGTTGCAGAGTGCGGCGCAGGAGCTGCATCGCACGACACTAGAGCGTACGCAGGGCGAGAAGATTGCGCTCGAAGGGTACTATAAGGAGATCGCAACGAGGTGTGAGGAGCGCGTGAATCGTGAGAAACGCGAACTCGTCGAGAGGGTGTTGTCACTCCCCGACCTCGCTTGTAATAGGCTCTCGCAGGCTCAAAAAGAGCTCGACAATAGAGCTGCGTTGATCGAGGGATTCTCGCCGCGCAGACTCCTAGAGTTGGGCTTTGCGGTGGCGAGGAGTGGTGATCGAGCGCTTCGTTCGGTGGACGAGGTCGAGCAGGGTAGCACTGTGAATATAGAGTTTATAGATGGTACGATAGAGAGTGAAGTAAAGAGAATATGGAGAAGAAATTAACATACGACGAGGCGACGGAGCAGATAGAGTCGATCCTCGCGAAACTACGCAACAACGAGATCTCGATCGACGAGCTCTCCGCAGAGGTGAAGCGTGCGACAGAGCTGATAACGATCTGCCGCAATCGTCTGCTGCACTCCGAGGAGGAGCTAAAGAAGATTTTGGAGTAGGGTAGCGATGAAAGGATTTATCCACTGGCTACTCAACCACGTCCCACGCCCTCTGATGCAGCGCGTGGCGAGCCTTGGCGTCCCAATGATGGGTCTGCTCTATCGTGGTCGGGGGCGCGAATGTACTATCTGTGGGTCGCGGTGGCGGAAGTTTATGCCCTACGGATATGTGACAGTCAGGGAGGAGGCGTTGTGTCCGAACTGCCTCTCGTTGGAGCGTCACAGGCTGCTGTGGCTCTGGATGGTGATGCACACCGACCTGCTGCGTGGCGGCGCAAAGATACTCCACATTGCACCCGAGGTGTCGATTATGAAGCGTCTGCGCAAGATCTGCGGTGCGGAGTATGTGACAGCCGACCTGGAGAGCCCACTTGCCGATCTGCACTTCGACGTGCAGGATATTCCGCTAGAGGAGTCGTCGGTCGACATCATCCTCTGCAACCACATTATGGAGCATATTGAGGATGATCGACGAGCGATGCGTGAGCTCCATCGTGTGCTGCGACCAGGCGGATGGGGTGTGATCCTCGTTCCGATGGATGAGGAGCGCGACCATACTTTTGAGGATGACAGCGTGACAGACGAGGCTGAGCGAACTCGTATCTTTGGGCAGTACGACCACCGCAGAGTCTATGGGCGCGACTATGCAGATCGTCTGCGTGAGTCGGGATTCGAAGTCGACGCTATTGACTTCTACTCGCAGCTGCGCAAGCCCGAACGACTATTCTATGGCGTGAAGAACGAGACGATCTATCGAGTCACCAAACACTAGTTCCAACGCCCTCGATAAGGTTAGGGTAGATAAGAAAATAAGGTATAGAGCTTTATGAAAGAAAACTTTCAACGCTCTATACCTTAATCTCTAGTATCTGTAGTGGTCGGGTTTGTATGGTCCCTGCTTCGCTACACCGATGTACTCAGCCTGCTCTGTGCTGAGCTCCGTGAGCTCCACGCCAAGGCTCTTGAGGTGGAGGCGTGCAACCTCCTCGTCGAGCTCTTTGCTGAGGCGATATACACCCACTGCGTGCTCCTTCTGCCATAACTCGATCTGCGCCAGACACTGGTTGGTGAATGAGTTGCTCATAACGAACGAGGGGTGTCCTGTTGCGCAACCGAGGTTGACAAGTCTACCCTCTGCGAGGATGAAGATCGAACGACCGCTCTCGAATGTATATTTGTCGACCTGTGGTTTGATGTTCTGGCGCACTGCTGTCGACTCCTCTAGGCGCGACATCTGGATCTCGTTGTCGAAGTGTCCGATGTTGCAGACGATAGCCTGGTCGCGCATCTGCTCCATATGGTCGAGGGTGATGATGTCGCGATTACCCGTGCAGGTTACGTAGATGTTACCCTCCGCAAGTGCCGACTCGATAGACTTCACCTCATATCCCTCCATCGCCGCCTGTAGAGCACAGATAGGGTCGATCTCCGTTACGATAACTCGTGCTCCGTACGAACGCAACGACGCAGCACAACCCTTGCCCACGTCGCCATAGCCACACACCACAGCCACCTTGCCTGCTACCATCACATCTGTCGCGCGCTTGATGCCGTCGACCAACGACTCGCGGCAGCCATAGAGATTGTCGAACTTCGACTTGGTGCAGGAGTCGTTGACGTTGATTGCAGGTATGAGCAACTCGCCCGCCTGCTCCATCTGGTAGAGTCGGTGAACGCCAGTCGTAGTCTCCTCGCTCACGCCGCGCCACTCTGCGACGGTGCGACCCCACTTCGTCGAGTCCTCCTTCAGCAGCTCCGATAGTGTAGACAATATCACAGCCTCCTCGTGCGACGAGGGGGTGTAGTCGAGTGTCGAGGCGTCGCGCTCTGCCGCAAAACCCTTATGGATGAGTAGGGTAGCGTCGCCACCATCATCGACAATAAGCTGCGGGCCTTCACCCTTGGGGAACGATAGCGCCATCGCCGTGCACCACCAATACTCCTCCAACGACTCGCCCTTCCACGCAAAGACGGGTACGCCGCTCGCTGCAATAGCTGCCGCCGCGTGATCCTGCGTCGAGAATACGTTGCACGAACACCACCTCACATCTGCGCCGAGCTCAACGAGTGTCTCGATCAATATCGCTGTCTGGATGGTCATATGCAACGACCCCATTACGCGGACGCCCTGCAGAGGCTTCTCCGCTCCATACTTTGCGCGCACTGCCATCAATCCAGGCATCTCCTGCTCCGACACCTCAATCTCCTTACGACCCCACTCTGCGAGGCTAATATCCGCCACCTTGTAGGGGATAGATAGATCTAAAAACATAATTCTTCCTATTTTTATTTGTTCTGTTTGTTATCTTCTTACTCTGCTTCGCGCCATCGCAACGTCGTTCACAATCTGTTGGCGTAGTGCCTCGATGCTCTCGAATCGGATCTCTCCACGTAGCCACTCGCACAGCTCAATCCTAATCTGCTTACCATATATGTCGCCCTCGAAATCGAGAATGTGACACTCTAAACGTCGCGGCACCTCGCCCACAGTGGGGTTTACGCCCACATTCGAGAGCCCATCGTAGAGCTCGCCACCGACCCACACACGCGACAGATAGACCCCTCCGCGCAGTGAGCCGCAACCTTGCAAATTTACATTCGCCGTCGGAAATCCTAGCTCGTGACCCATTCGTCGACCCTCGACAACAACACCCTCGACAACCATTTTTATAGCTCCTTAGTGAGTTTGCGAACCAACGAAAACTGCGAGAAAAACTCCTTCGCAAAGACTCTCAGCACCGTGTAGGAGGGGATGGCGAGCAACATACCCAACACCCCAGCTACGTAGCCCGACATTAAGATCACTATAAAGACCTCCAGCGGATGTGCCTTCACCCTCTCCGAGTAGAGAGTCGGCTGCAGCAGGAAGTCGTCAACTCCCTTGATAAGACTCAGCGAGAAGATGATGGCAACGATCGTGTTGACAACACCCATCCCCTCAATCGGCGTCACAACGCCCAAAAAGAGCGAGCAGCACGCCCCCAAGAAGGGTCCTGCGTAGGGGATTACGTTGAGAACACCCATCACAACACCCATAAAGAGTGCATCCGTACTCTTCATTCCGAAGCAGATCATCGCAATGCTAACAGCCGACGCAACCAACGCACTCTCGCAGATAAGACCCACAAAGTAGCGCGACAGAAGATAGGTGATCGAGTCCAACGCACGCAACACACTCTCCTCGTAGCTTGACGGGAAGAGGGAGCTGACCATCGAGTAGAAGAGCTTCTCGTCCTTCAGAAAGAAGAAGGTGATGAACGACACTGAGAAGAACGATATGACGAACCACGCCGCACCCCCAACAATCGACCCTAGAAACGAATTTACACTCTCCACATCAATCAGGTTTGCACCCCACTTGGAGAGCATATCGCTCAGCGAAAAGTTGCTCTCGGGCATCGAGAATAGCTGCTGTATGTAGTGCTGAACATATAGTATTGGCTCCTCGATTGTGCTCATCGTAGCCCCAAAATCGAGCGACTCCAGCTGATAGAACTTGCTGAATATCAGAGGCAACAGCGCAGAGCAAATAGCCACAAAGAGCGCCCAGATGATAAAGAGCGTCAACGTTGCGCCAAACTTACGCCCCACCACCCAGCGTCCGACACTCATCCTCGACAGTACACCCACCAACGGGCGGAACATAATCGCCAACACTGCCGACAACAATATGTAGATAACGATCTCCGAGAAGAACCACAACAACGAAACGACCGCCGCAACGCAAGCTACGACGATCAAAAACTTTATGACACTCTCGATTGAGAATATTGTTCTATTTTGCTCTGGCGACATACTATAATTATTTACTATGTTTGAGAGTTAAGGAGCTATATGGCTCGCGACAACTCTATCGTAGTCGCACGATCGGGGTCTGCGATCCGACAACTCTGTCGCCAATCTCCACTAGTAGCTCGCTCCCCTTGGGTACATAGATGTCTACGCGCGAACCAAACTTGATGAAGCCGAAGATACTATTCTGATCGATCGACTTGCCCACTTTCATATACGACACAATGCGTCGCGCAATGAGACCAGCAACCTGGCGAAAGAGAATCTTCTCGCCACTCTTCATCCTAACGACAGTGGTTGTCCTCTCATTCTCAGTCGACGACTTGGGGTGCCACGCCGCGAGGAAACGTCCGTGGTGGTGCTGGAAGTACTCCACCACACCTGCTACGGGCGACCAGTTGACGTGCACATTTGTGATCGACATAAAGATCGAGATCTGCATAACCTCACACTTCAGATACTCATCCTCGTAGACCGCCTCTGTCACAACAACACGTCCATCGCAGGGCGAAAAGAGCAACTCGGGGTCGTGGATCTTAACTCGTCGCGGCTCGCGAAAGAACGCCACAACGAAGAACCAGAATAACAAAAATATGATAGTGCCAAACCACAAAATGCTCATCGACTCATCTTGGCAGAGCATCGTGTAGAAGCCATACCACAACGCGAAACAGAGCGCCCCCGTGATACCTATAATCTTATAACCCTCTTTATTTATCTTCATCGCACAATATATTTATACGTTAAACACAGAAGCCAACTAGTGGCTATTCATCAATATCAAGTAGACGAGCGCAAATGGCGCCGAGAAGATGAAGCTGTCGAACCTGTCGAGCAATCCTCCGTGACCTGGCAGCGCACCCCCCGAGTCCTTCACCTCGCAGCTACGCTTAAACATCGACTCCACAAGGTCGCCTACGCAACCCATAACCGATAGCACTATAGCCAACCCAATCCACACCAGATAGCTGCCCGAGGTGAAGTAAGCTGCAGCGCACGACATCAATATCGACCCTGCGACACCACCGAAGAAACCCTCCCAACTCTTCTTGGGCGAGATCTCCTCGTTGAGCTTGTGGCGCCCAATGTTGACACCCACCAAGTAGGCAAACGAGTCGTTGCTCCACACCACGAAGAGGTAGAAGATCATAATCCACGGATTCCACACACCCTTCGACATAAGCAGCGGTACGCCCGCCAACATAGCCATCGGTAGCGATATGTAGACTATCCCCAGCAGTGTCGAACCAATGTTCTCCAGTGGTCGGCTCGCTTTGCCGCGGCAGAGCTCCGCCACAAAAATAAGGGGTATGAGAATTAGTAGAAAGAGAATCAGCGGGATGGTGTACGCATTATTGTTGTAGAAATAGTCGAACCCAAACGCTACTATCGCTGTCGCAGCTGCGTAGCCTGCAAATAGCTGCGGCTTAAATCCGTTGTTCTCCTGATACATACGGTAGAACTCGCGCAACGCCCCCAACGTGATGGCTAGCAGCAGGACACCAAAACCCCAGTAGGAGTGATAGATCGCACCCACTGCGCAGATAGCCAACAGTGCGCCGCTCAGCGCACGTGTCAAAAGATTTGGTACTCCACTCTTATCCATCGTAATATTACTTTTCGTTATTGTCTTCTACCGATCTCTCCTCTTCCTTAACCTCTACAGGGCTCTCAGTCTCGGCGTCAATTTTCTCTACTTCTGTCTCAACCACCTTCGAGGGTGCGGCGTTGCCTCCCTTGCGTGCGCCAAGTATTCGCTCCACATCTTCGGTGAAGATCACCTCGCGCTCTAGCAGTAGCTCCGCAATTTGTGTCATCTCCGCCCTCTTTTCGCTCAATATCTTCTCTGCCATTGCATACGCCTCGCTCAATATCTCGCGTGCTTCGACGTCGATCTTCTGTGCTGTGCTCTCCGAGTATGGCTTCGTGAAGCTCATCTCGCCACCCGTCGAGTCGAAGTAGCTCAAGTTGCCCACTTCGCGCCCCATACCGTAGTACGACACCATCGCATACGCCATCTTCGTCGCGCGCTCCAGGTCGTTGAGTGCACCTGTCGAGATCTGCCCAAATGTGAGTTGCTCCGATGCTCGTCCGCCCATCAGCGACGCCATCTCCTCCATCAAGTGTTCGCGGATGGTGATCTGTCGCTCCTCGGGGAGATACCACGCTGCGCCGAGCGCCTTTCCGCGTGGGATGATCGTCACCTTGATTAGCGGATTTGCCGACTCCAGCAACCAGCTAACTGTGGCGTGTCCCGCCTCGTGGTAGGCAATGCGTCGTTTCTCGTCGTCGGAGATGATCTTGTTCTTGCGCTCCATTCCGCCGATTATGCGATCTACTGCCGCCAAGAAGTCATCCTTCTCGACCTGTGCCTTGTCGTGGCGTGCTGCGATCAGTGCCGCCTCGTTGCATACGTTCGCTATGTCGGCACCCGAGAATCCAGGGGTCTGCTTTGCGAGGAATGTGCGGTCGAGCGTTGGGTCGAGCTTTATCTTGCGCAGGTGCACATCGAATATCTGCTCGCGCTCTGTCACATCGGGCAGACCCACGTCGATCTGACGGTCGAAACGACCTGCTCGCATCAGCGCTTTGTCGAGTATGTCGGCTCGATTCGTCGCCGCCAACACAATCACTCCTGCGTTAGTCTGGAATCCATCCATCTCCGTCAACAGCTGGTTGAGCGTATTTTCGCGCTCGTCGTTGCTCGAAAAACCTGCGTTCTTGCCGCGTGCACGACCTATTGCGTCGATCTCGTCGATAAACAGGATGCAGGGCGACTTCTTCTTAGCCTGCTCAAAGAGATCGCGCACTCTCGACGCACCCACTCCAACGAACATCTCCACAAAGTCTGAGCCCGAGATAGAGAGGAACGGCACATTCGCCTCGCCTGCCACAGCCTTCGCCAACAACGTCTTTCCCGTTCCGGGAGGGCCTGCTAGCAGTGCCCCCTTAGGGATCTTCGCCCCAAGCTCCTTATACTTGTCGGACTTCTTCAGGAAGTCTACGATCTCCATAATCTCGATCTTTGCCTCTTCGAGACCTGCCACATCCTTGAATGTGATCTTGCGGTCTGCCGCCTCCTGGTCGTAGACCTGCGCTCGCGCCTTGCCCACATTCATTATGCCGCCGCCTGCACCGCCGCCTGCGCCGCCTCGCATACTGCGCATAATGAAGAACCAGAACCCGATGATAAGCACCCACGGCAATATGTTGACAAGCACCTCGCTCCAGCCGCCACTCTGAGTGACGTAGACTACAGGTATCTCGTCGCCCGACACAGCGATCGCCGCAGCCAGATCCTCGCGGAAGGCGTCGACAGAGGCTATCGTGAAGTAGAGCTGCACACCGCGTTGCGGTATTTTATTATAAGTATCGTCGACCTCGCTCGTGCGGTATCGCTCCGCTGCACTATCGGTGAGGAAGATCTCCGCAACGTCGCGGTTGATAACTCGGATGCTCTGCACATCTCCGTCAACGACCATCTGCTCCACCGCCATCCAGTTGCTCTCCACCGCCTCCTCGCTCTCGCTCGTGAAGAAGTAGTAGCCCACCATCAGTGCGGCAATTATGACATAGAGCCACATCCACGACGGACGCTTCGGACCTCCACCTCTATTTGTATTACTCTGTTTCATATCTATCTCTCTGTTCTAACTTGTTTTGTGGAATAGTAGTGCTACTCTTCGCTTTCGTACTCGGTGCGGATTGCGTCCGACCACAACTGCTCAAGTCTGTAGAAGTCGCGTAGCTCCGTCTGGAAGATGTGAACAACCACATCGATGTAGTCCATTGCGACCCACAGACCCATCTGTCGTCCCTCCACGCGGTGAAGTTTCTCGCCTAGCTTCTGCTCCATCATCTCCTCCACGCCGTTCGAGATCGCCTCTACCTGCGTTGTCGAATCTGCGTGACACACCACAAAGTGTGTGCAGATTGCGCCGTCGAAGCCGCTCATATCGAGCGATGCTATCTTCTTTCCCTTCTTATCCTGAATCGCCTCGACTATTGTCGCTAGCATCTGGTCTGTTGTTGCCTCCATCTTATCTGTTGTTGTCATTTTATTCATAAATATACCTCTCTTTATCACTTTTTTTTAACATTATAACTCCTAACTCCTCTCTTAAATTGTAATTGGTTTGCAAAAATACGAAAAACAAATGAGAATACGACCAATAATATTAACTATATTTTAACCGTGGGCTCGCAACACTTCATAATTGTCTCATTCAGAGCCTGTACGATAGAGCTCTTTACGTATGTTCGTCTCACTGCCACCGCGATCTTTCGCGATGTTGTGTTCTCCGCCAAACTCTTGATGCGCGAGTGGTGGCGACGAGGGATATACTCCAACGAGATCTGCGGTATGATCGTCAGGTTGGGCGTACAGTCGACAATGCGGATCAGTGTGTCGATCGACCCCGAGACGAATGTGTAGTGCGACGAGGGGTTGGCGTTCTTCGCCACACATAGCTCCAGCACCTGGTCGCGCATACAGTTGCCGCAGCTCAGCAACACGAGGTCGCGCATATCTATGTCGCTCACCTCCACATTCTTCTTGCTCGATAGTGCGTGGTCGGGCGACACGTAGGCGTAGAAGGTGTCGTCGAAGAGTGGGTGTTCCACTATCCCCTCTCCGCAGGTTCCACCAGCGACGAGGGCGGCATCTATCTGGTCGCGTTTGAGCGCCTCGATTATGTCTGCCGTGACCATATCGCGTATCTCTAGCTCCACCTTGGGGTACTTCGCCACAAAGGTGGGGATGAATTTGTGGAGCAGATATGGCGAGATCGTGGGGATCACGCCGAGGCGCAGCTTGCCGATCGTCTCGCCTTTGAGCTCTGCGACCGACTCGCGTATGTTGTTGTACGCCATAATGGTGTTGCGCGCCTCCGCTATCACCACCTGCCCCGCCTCGGTCGGTATCACGGGCTTGTGGGAGCGGTCGAGCAGAATCACACCCAGCTCCTCTTCGAGCGACTTGATCTGCATACTCAGCGAGGGTTGTGTGACGAAACAGCGCTCCGCCGCAGCCGAGAAGCTGCCGTAATTTGCTACTGCTAAGAGATATTCCAGTTGTATTATGGTCATAGTTTTGGTTGTGTTGTAGTCATAGGTTGCTGTAATTTAACATTACAAATATATAAAAAAAAATTATAGCACGCAACTTTTGCACAACCTCAAATAGTTTTTTATACCTTTGTGGCGAAATTTATAGTAAAACGGACGAAACAAAGAATAAAATTATAAGATGGAAACTGTACTAAGCGGTATTCGCCCCACTGGGCAACTTCACCTCGGCAACTACTTCGGAGCACTCAAAAACTTCACTAAGATGCAGCACGACGCAAACTGCTTCTTCTTCATTGCCGACTATCACGCGCTGACAACTCACCCTGACCCTAAGTCGCTCCACACCAACATCCGCGGTGTGCTGGCTGAGTATCTAGCGGCGGGGCTCGACCCCGAGGTCGCTACTATATATATACAGAGCGATGTGCCGCAGGTGACAGAGCTCTCGTCGTTGCTCTCGATGCACGCCTACCTCGGCGAGTTGGAGCGCACTGTGTCGTTCAAGGATAAGGCGCGCAAACAACCCAACAACGTCAATGCAGGTCTGCTCTGCTACCCCGTGTTGATGGCGGCGGACATATTGCTACATCGTGCGGCGAAGGTGCCTGTGGGTAAGGATCAGGAGCAACACTTGGAGCTCACGCGCGTATTTGCTCGTCGTTTCAACAACTTCTATGGTGTCGACTTCTTCCCCGAGAGCCAGGCATACAACTTCGGTGCTGAGACGGTGAAGATCCCAGGGCTCGACGGCTCGGGTAAGATGGGCAAGAGCGAGGGCAACTGTGTCTACCTCTCAGACTCCGACGAGGTGATCCGCAAGAAGGTGATGAAGGCTAAGACAGACTCGGGTGTCACCATCCCCAACTCTCCAATCAGCGAGCCTGTGCAGAACATATTTACAATTATGGAGTCGGTCTCTGAGGCGTCGACCATAGAGTATTTCAAGGATAAGTATGCATCGTGCGAGATCCGCTACGGCGACCTCAAGAAGCAGCTCGCAGAGGATATTATCAAGGCGGTGAGCCCCATCCGCGAGAGAATCCAGGAGATCTACAACAACGACAAATATCTCCACGAGGTGACAGCCGCAGGGGCGGAGAAGGCGCGCAAATCTGCCGACGAGACTGTTCGTCAGGTGCGCGAGATAATGGGTATCTACCACTTCTAGTTTAATTCGTAGAGTCCTAAGAGATTATGTTTCAACAATACGAGAGGATATACAACTTCCTGCTGCGCCTGAGCCAAAGGATGAGCAATCGTCAGATGATGATTATGCTCGCCGTAATCGTGGGTCTGTTGGCAGGTTTTGCCACCTACATATTTGAGATTCTGCTCCACACCATCAAGGTGGGGTTGGTCAGCTGGTTCAATGACGAGGAGTCGCAGATTCTTCTGCTATTTTATCCAGTCATCGGTATTATCCTGGTTACGCTCTTCGTGAAGCATATCGTCCGCGACAACATCTCGGAGGGTGTGACGCGAGTGCTCTACGCCATCTCTAGCCGCAACTCGAAGCTCCCGACGCACAACACGTGGAGCTCGATTGTAGCCTCATCGACGACCCTCGGTTTCGGAGGTTCGGTGGGACCCGAGGCACCTATCGTCTTGACGGGTGCTGCGATCGGCTCGAAGGTGGGTCAGGTGGCTCGACTCAACTATAAGCATACGACACTGCTGCTCTGCTGCGGTGCTGGTGCTGCGCTCGCAGCGATCTTCAAAGCGCCGATTACGGGCGTGGTGTTCGTGCTTGAGATATTGATGCTCGACATCACCATTGGGTCGATCCTGCCACTGCTCATCTCCTCTATCACGGCGACGACTATCGCCTTTATGCTGAGGGGGTTTGACCCTATATTGGCGGTGCAGCTGACCGAGGCGGATGCGTTTCTGCTGTGGCAGATTCCGCTCTTTCTGCTGCTTGGTGTGGCGTGTGGTTTGATGTCGTTCTACCTCACCTCGGTCAACGACTGGGTGGGTGGGCTATTCCGAAAGATCAAGCGGCAGTGGGTCAAGTGGCTCGTTGGCGGTGTGGTCATAGGTCTGTTGATCTACATCTTCCCACCTCTCTATGGCGAGGGTTATGAGGGTATCACGGCGCTTATGCAGGGCGATCCGCAGCGTCTGTTCGACAACTCTCTCTTTGTCGAGTTCCGCACAGTCGATTGGGTTTTGATCCTCTTTCTCGTTGCGACGATGATCTTCAAGGTGATCGCTATGGCGACGACGACGGCTGCAGGAGGTGTCGGTGGTACATTCGCGCCGTCGCTCTTTATGGGTGCGTTTACGGGCGCTACGTTGGCTGTGGTGTGCAACTCTATCTTCGGGATGGAGCTCTCGATCATCTCGTTTACGTTGGTCGGTATGTCGGGCGTTATGTCGGGTGTGATGAATGCTCCGCTCACCTCGATCTTCCTCATTGCGGAGCTATCGAGCGGTTATGGGCTATTTATTCCGTTGATGATGGTGTCGTCGATCGCATTTGCGGTGAACTACTATCTCGAACCTGAGTCGATCTACACCAAACCCCTCAGCAAGTCGGGCGAGCTACTCACCCACAACAAGGATCAGTCGGCGCTAGTATTCCTCAAGGTCAATGATCTGATGGAGACCGATTTCGTGCGCCTCAAAGAGTTCAACACCCTCGGCGACTTGGTGCACATCATCTCCTCGGCGCATCGCAACATATTCCCTGTGATCGACAACTTTGGCAAGCTCCTCGGAGTGGTGCAGCTCGACGATCTGCGCGAGGATATGTTCAAGCCCAAAAGGTATAGCAACTCGATCCGACACTACACCTCGCAGCCGCGCGACAAGATAGTTGAGGGGGAGTCGATACAGAGCGTGCTCGCTAAGTTCGACAACAAACATACGTGGATGTTGCCCGTGGTGACTGTCGAGAATAGATACCTAGGATTCATCTCTAAGTCGCAGATTCTCAACGCATATCGCGAGCAGTTGATAAAAATATCGCAGTAGAACGATGAACAGACCGCCGCTAAAGGGGATAGCTATTATCCTCCTCATATACCTCGTCGGCGAGGTGCTGAGCCCCCTCATTGGGGGGATATTGCCGGGCAGCGTGCTTGGTATGATTATGCTCTTCGTGATGCTCCAGTGTGGGGTGGTCGCGGAGGAGACTATTGAGGGTGTGTCTGGCTTTGTCCTGCGCAATATGATGTTGCTGTTTGTCCCCGTCACGGTGGGGCTTATGGTGAGCTACAAGCTGCTGAGCGATAGTTGGTTGGGGGCTGTGGCAGCTATCGTGATCTCGACATTGATGGTCTTTGCGGTGGTCGGCATTCTACAACAAATTATGGGACGATGGAGACAACGATGATATACGACGCGTGGCGCTCTTTGGCTACCTCCGACCTCGCACTGCTCACCCTCACTGTCGGTGTCTACTACGTTGCGCAGTGGCTGCAGCGACGTAGTGGCGTGAGCTTCGTCCACCCGATCTTGATCTCGGCGTCGGCAATAATGGCGATCCTCAGCGTGTGCGACATACCATACTCGCGCTACTTCGAGGCGAATAGTGTCATCCACTTCTTCCTCGGCTTCTCGGTGCTCTGTTTGGCATATCCGATGCATCAATGCATCAAGGAGCTGAAGGGACAGAAGTTGTCGCTCACGATCACCACCTTTGTGGGTAGTGTGGTCGGCGTAGTCTCGGTGTGGGGACTTGCGCATCTCTTTGGGTGCGAGGAGGTTATTGTCAACTCTATCCTCACCAAGTCGATCACCTCAGCCATAGCGTTGCCGCTCACCGAGTCGATCGGTGGCATCCCTGCCATCGCTATGTTGTCGGTTGTGATTGCAGGTGTCGGGGGCAGCATCTTTGGTGTTGGATTCTTGCGACTCATAGGGGTCAAGGATCGTGTTGCTGTAGGTGCTGCCCTGGGTTCGGCGTCGCACGCCGTGGGTACGGCGCGAGCCCTCGAACTGGGTGCGCTCGAGGGGGCTGTTGGTGGTGTGGCGATCTGCCTGATGGGTATCTTTACCTCTCTTTTTATTGGAGTGGCGCAGCTTCTGCTGGCGTAACCCTCTCTCTCCACTTGACTAAGGCGCGACTCATTGCGACCGCTTTTTTCGACTCTATCCCTGCGAGATTCTTGCTCTCTGCGACATCTGTCGAGAGGTCAAACAGGTAGCTTATATCTTTGTTCTTCACAAACTTCCAGTTGCCGCTGCGCATTGCCGACCAGCCGCTGCTGTTGTTCCAGTAGAGATCGCGCGAAGGTAGCGCTTTGCCTTTGAGCAGGTGAGGCAATATATCTATGCCATCGAGTCTCTGAGTAACGCTCTTGGGTAGCTCGCCGCCGACCATCGAGATGAGTGTGGGGAGTAGATCCATCGATATAACTGTCGAGTCGTAGGTGTATGGCGCTGTGGGTGCGAGAGTTGCACCAGGCGACCAGACGATGAACGGCACGCGATGTCCCCCCTCGAAGAATGTACCCTTCGTCCCTCTGTATGGGGCGTTTGACCCCTGTTGGGTGGCGCCATTGTCGGATGTGAAGATGACGATTGTGTTCTCCGCAAGTCCGAGACTTTCGAGCCTATCAATAATGCTGCCGACCCCCTCGTCGAGCACCTCTATCATCTCTTTGTAGAGCTCCTTCTTGCTCTTCGTCTCGACCTTTGTGGTATCTTTAGTAGCCCCCTCTTCGTAGCGCTGAATGGGTGAGTTTCTGCCCTGCAGTGGGCTGTGGGGCGCTTCGTGGGGGACGTAGAGGAAGAATGGCTCCGACTGATGCTCCTCGATAAACTTCACCGCCTTCGCAGTTATCAGGTCGGTCGTATAGCCCTCCTCACGCACCTCCTCTGTGCCGTGTTTCCAGTCGTGTATGTTGACGAGGTCGAGGTGTGAGTGGTAATCTACGTTGCCAGCTACGTAGCCCTCGAAGTGGTCGAACCCTTGGTGTATGGGGTTGAACTTCTCGGCATATCCCAGGTGCCACTTGCCGAATATAGCTGTGGTGTAGCCCTGATCCTTGAACGCTTCGGCTAGCGTGTACTCCTCCTGTGGAACTCCCACGTGGCGGTGGTTGGCTGCCGATATAACCATATCTATTCCGCATCGCTGCTGATAGCGACCCGTCATTAGCGCTGCACGTGTGGGGCTCGATACCGATCCGTTGGTGTGGTAGTCAGTGAACTTTATCCCCTCCGCTGCGAGTCGGTCGATGTTGGGGGTGTCGATGTAGTCGCTGCCGTAGCAGCCGATATTGCCCGAGCCGAGGTCATCCGCCATTATGAGAATTATGTTGGGCTGAGCCGCTAGCACAGAGGTTGTTGTGGTGGCTGTTGCGCCTAAAAGCAGTAGATTGTTGATCTTCATTGTTTATGGTTTTTGGTATTTTACGTTGCTAAGAAATAGCCCCTGCGCAGGTGCTCCCGTCGATGCTTTCGAGAGATCTCTCTGCTCGACGAGCGAGTTGAACTCCTCGGGGGTGTAGCGTCCGCGTCCGACGTCGACGAGTGTGCCTACTATGGCGCGGATCATATTGCGTAGGAAGCGGTCGGCGCGTATCGTGAAGTGCAGTGCACCACTTGGTTGTCTCTCCCACCTAGCCTCCCTCACGTCGCAGATGTTGGTTGCGTTGCCCGATCCTAGCTTGGCGAATGTGGTGAAGTCGGTGTGGCGTGAGAGATACTCCGCCGCGAGGTTCATCTTCTCGATGTCGAGTGCTGTGTTGTATTGCCACGAGGTGTGACGTGTAAAGGGGTTTTTGTGGGGTTCGATGATGTAGGTGTATTGGCGCTCTGTGGCGTCGAAACGTGCGTGTGCCTCCGCCGCCACCTCGTATATTCGTTGTATCGCTATGTCGTGGGGCAGGAGAATGTTGAGCTTGTAGGTGAGCCACTTAGGGTCGAGCGGTTTGTCGTCGGTCTTGCCCTCGAAGTCGAAGTGTGCGACATAGAATGAGGCGTGCACCCCTGTGTCGGTTCGCCCTGCGCCGACTATTGGTGTGGTGGTGCGCAAGAGTATTGAAAGCGCCTTTTCGATGCTCTCCTGCACTGTTGGGGCGTCGGGCTGGCGCTGCCAACCGCAGTAGTTTGTGCCGTTGTACGACAGTTCGATGAAATATCTCATAGTCACAAAGGTAGAAAAAATGTAAAAGAGTTCCAAATATGGAGGCAATTTTGTATATTTGCCAAAATTAAAAATTAAGAGAGAGATAATTATGAAAGTAGCAATAGTAGGATATGGCAAGATGGGGCGCGAGATCGAGAAGATTCTAGTCGGTAGAGGTCACACCGTACCCCTCATCATAGATATGAACAACGCCGCAGATCTCAACGCCGAGAATCTAGCGAATGTCGACGTAGCGATAGAGTTCACTACGCCCCACACAGCTTATGCGAACCTCAAAACGTGCATCGAGTCGGGTACGCCCGTGGTGAGCGGAACGACAGGTTGGTTGGATCGTTACGAGGAGTTGAAGAGCCTCTGCGAGGAGCGTGGTAGCGCACTCTTCTACGCCTCGAACTATAGCCTCGGGGTGAACCTTATGTTTAGAATCAACAAGCAGCTGGCGGCGCTGATGAATAAGTTTGACGGCTACTCTGTCGAGGTGGAGGAGATCCACCACATCCATAAGCTCGATGCACCGAGCGGAACGGCAATCACCATCGCCGAGGGGTTGATCGAGGAGCTAGACACGATCGAGAGCTGGGTCAACGACAATGTACCTGCGCCCAACGAGGTGGAGATCAAATCTGTGCGCGAGGGCGAAGTTCCAGGGACACACACTGTCACCTACGAGTCGGCAGACGATGTATTGGAGCTCAAACACACGATCAAGAACCGCAGTACGTTGGCGTATGGTGCGGTCGTAGCCTCAGAGTTCTTGTGTGGCAAGGTCGGGGTCTACTCTATGGAGGATATGTTGAAGTAATATCGAAAAGTCGATGGTTGATAAGTTGAAGGCAATCTTTGCCAATCGTTGGGTGAAGTTCTCGCTCGCGTCGTTGTTATATATATTGTGGTTCTGCGTATGGAGCGGATTTTGGTGGAGCATAGTGGGTGTTGTGGTGATATACGACATCTATATCTCGGGGTATATCAGACGATATGTGTCGATCCCCAACGAGGAGCTGTGCGGTCGTAGCGCCATATATCGAATGGTCTATGAGTGGGTCAATGCGTTGGTCTTTGCGACGGTGGTCGCAACGATCATCCACACCTACATCTTCCAGCTCTATGTGATCCCCACGTCGTCGATGGAGAAGTCGCTATTGGTGGGTGACTACCTCTATGTGAGCAAGTTGTCGTATGGCCCGAAGATGCCCAACACACCCATCGCATTCCCATTTGTCCACCACACGATGCCACTCTCGACTACCAAGCAGTCCTTCTCGGAGCTCATTAAGTTGCCCTATAATCGACTCGCTGGGTTGAAGAGTATCGAGCGTAACGACGTGGTTGTCTTTAACTTCCCAGCAGGCGACACTGTGCTGTTGGAGAATCAGTCGGCTACATACTACGATGTCTTGCGCGCCTACCAGTCGGCGTATGGCGAGACGAGGGGTCGCGAGCGTCTCAACAGCGACTACACGGTGATAACACGCCCTGTCGACAAGCGCGAGAACTACATCAAGCGACTCGTCGGTATGCCTGGCGACACAGTTGAGTTGAGGGCGACCACCCTCTTCGTGAATGGCGTGGAGGAGTTGCAGCCCGAGGGTGAGCAACATATATATAATGTACGTACGTCGCAGCCCCTGTCGAGAGCGCAGATCCGCCAACTCAACATAACCGAGGGTAGCAACAACGGAACGAGCTATCAGATACCTCTCACAGCTGCGAGCATCGAGGCGATGGCGAAGATGAGCAATGTGATCTCCGTAGATCCATACGAGGCGATGGGGCACAACACAGATGTATTCCCCCACTCGACGCTCTATCCGTGGAATCAAGATAACTTCGGACCTTTGTGGATACCACAGAGCGGCGCTACTGTCGAGCTGACGACGCAGAATCTGCCACTCTTCGAGAGGGTCATATCGCTCTACGAGGGGAATGATCTGCGTGTCGAGGGCGATGACATATATATAAATGGCGAGAGAGCGACCAGCTACACGTTCAAGATGAACTACTACTGGATGATGGGCGACAATCGCCACAACTCGGCAGACTCTCGTTTCTGGGGCTATGTGCCTGAGGATCACGTTGTCGGCAAGGCGTCGTTCGTATGGTTGTCGTTGGATGCTGAGGGGTCGTTCCCATTCAATATTCGTTGGGACAGGCTCTTTAAGAAGATTCGCTAGCTGAGGGTGAGTTGATGGAGAGAGATAGCTACTTCACGATAGCCGAACCTGCCGAGTCGCTCTACAAAGTCAAGAGCAGTAAGTTTCTGAGCTTCGCCTATCCCATCGAGCGTGAGGAGGAGGTGGCACCCCTGCTGGAGGTGCTGCACAAACGTTTCTACGACGCACGCCACCACTGCTATGCGTGGCGGTTGGGGGCTGCAGGTGATCGCACACGTGCCAATGACGACGGCGAGCCATCGAGCACCGCGGGCAAACCGATTTTGGGGCAGATGCTCTCGCGCGAGGTGACGAATTGCTTGATTGTTGTGGTGCGATACTTCGGAGGTACAAAGCTCGGGGTCTCGGGGCTGATCGACGCCTATAAAACCGCTACGGCGGAGGTGCTGGATGCGGCAGAGATAGTTGAGCGGACGGTTGACGTAGAGGTCTCGGTGTCGTTCTCCTATGTGGTGATGAATGGCGTGATGAAGGTGATTAAGGATCTGCAACCAAAGATCGTTTCGCAGGAGTTCGACAACCTCTGCAGGATGAACCTCACGATCCGCGAGAGTGAGAGCGCACAGCTCATTGGGCGTCTGGAGGATGTTGACGGAGCGGCGGTCGAGGTGGTTGCTCAGGATGACGAGCAGATATAAGTTATAGAATGGAAGATAATAAGATAGTTATAAAGGGTGCGAGGGTTCACAACCTCAAAAATGTTGATGTGGAGATTCCGCACAACAAACTTGTTGTTGTGACAGGTCTTTCGGGCTCGGGCAAGTCGACATTGGCGTTTGACACGATCTTTGCCGAGGGGCAGAGGCGCTATGTGGAGTCGTTGTCGGCGTATGCACGTCAGTTTTTGGGACGTGTAAGCAAGCCCGATGTAGATCAGATCACAGGTATCGCGCCAGCCATTGCTATCGAGCAGAGGGTCAATAGCCGCAATCCACGCTCCACGGTGGGCACGACTACGGAGATCTACGACTATCTCAAACTCCTGTTTGCAAGAGTCGGACACACCTACTCGCCCGTGTCGGGGGAGGAGGTGACGGCAGACTCGGTGGATGATGTGGTGGAGCAGATATTGGGGGGTGCGGATGGCGATCGTGTCATCATCACAGCGCCCCTTGCGGCAGGTAGCAGCACGGGGGTTATAGAGCCGATCTTGGAGATTATGTCGCAGGGTCTGCAGCGCCTCTATGTCGGGGGTGCGACGATCTTGATTGAGGATTTTCTCCCCACTGTGACGGACGCGACACAAGCCGATCAGATCGAGGTGGTCTTTGATCGTGTGAAGCTCAACAAGGAGAGCGATGAGTTGAGGGGGCGTCTTGCCGATGGCGTGTCGCGCGCCTACGACTATAGCGATGGCTTTGTTGGAGTGGTCGTTGGGGATCAGTATCGGCGCTACTCCTCTCGTTTTGAGCGCGACGGCATCACCTTCGAGGAGCCCTCGGAGCACCTCTTTAGCTTCAACAATCCGCTTGGTGCCTGCCCCCGATGTGAGGGCTACGGCAGGGTTGTGGGGATCGACGAGGAGCTCGTTGTACCCGACAAGAGCCGCTCGATATATGACAATGCGATAGCGTGCTGGAGGGGTGAGACGATGCGTAAGTGGAGGGATCAGTTGGTCGGCACAGCCTACCTATTCGACTTCCCGATCCACACGCCATACTACGATCTGACGCGCGCACAGCGGCAGCTGCTCTGGAGCGGCAACCAACACTTCGAGGGGCTCAATAGCTTCTTCGACTACTTGGAGTCGGAGCGACGCAAGATACAGTATCGTGTGATGAAGGCGCGATATACGGGCAAGACGATCTGTGCGGAGTGTGGCGGCAGCCGCCTCAGGCGCGAGGCGTTATATATAAAGGTCGGAGGACGTAATATAGCAGATCTGGTGATGATCTCGATCGACGAGGTGATAGAGTTCTTCGACTCGTTGCAGCTCGACGAGTACGATGCGGCGAGGGCAAGACGAATCATTGTGGAGATACGCAACAGACTCCAATACCTTGTGGATGTGGGTCTTGGCTACCTTACGCTGGATCGGTTGAGCTCCACGCTCTCGGGCGGTGAGTCGCAGCGTATTAACCTCTCGACATCGTTGGGCAGCAACCTCACGGGGTCGCTCTATATCCTCGACGAGCCGAGCATAGGTCTGCATCCGCGCGACACGGAGAGGCTGATAGGAGTACTCAAACAGCTGCGCGACATTGGCAACACGGTGATAGTCGTGGAGCACGAGGAGGAGGTTATACGTGCGGCGGACTACATAATAGATGTGGGGCGCGAGGCTGGCTACTTGGGTGGCGAGATTGTCTATAGTGGCGATCTGAAGGGTCTTATGAAGTCGAAGAGGTCGCTGACGGCAGATTACCTGAGCGGTCGAAAAAATATAGAGGTGCCGCAGTCGTTGCGTGCACCGAGCGGATGGCTCAAGATCTGCGGTGCGAGGGAGAATAATCTGCGGAGTGTGGATGTGTCGATTCCGCTGGGCGTAATGAGTTGCATCACGGGTGTGAGCGGTTCGGGTAAGTCGTCGTTGGTGAGGGGTATCTTGTACCCTGCGCTGCGGAGGGAGCTGCAGGAGTCGGGTTCGCGTCCAGGCGATTTCGATGGGTTGGAGGGCGATCTCTCGCTGCTCAGCTCTGTGGAGATGGTCGATCAGTCGCCCATCGGTAGGTCGTCGAGGTCGAACCCAGTGACATACATTAAGGCGTACGACGAGATCCGCAAGATCTTTGCCGACCAACCATACTCGCGCAACACAGGTCTCAACGCCTCGTCGTTCTCGTTCAACATCGCTGGCGGACGCTGCGAGGAGTGCCAGGGCGAGGGTGTCATCAAGGTGAGTATGCAGTTTATGGCAGATGTGGAGCTAGAGTGCGAGAGCTGCAAGGGGAGTAGGTTCAAGGCGGAGGTGCTGGCGGCGAAGTATCAGGGGCGCTCGATCTGCGAGGTGTTGGATATGACTGTCGACGCCGCCATCGAGTTCTTCTCACAGGAGGGCGGTGGCGCGGCACGTAAGGTTGTCGAGCGATTGCGCCATCTGGAGAGTGTCGGCTTGGGCTATATCAAGCTGGGTCAATCCTCCTCGACGCTCTCGGGCGGTGAGGCGCAGAGGGTGAAGCTGGCGTCGTTTCTGGGCAAGGATAGCGCAGGTGCGACGGCGCGCGACAAGATCCTATTCATCTTTGACGAGCCTACGACAGGGCTACATTTCCACGACATAAATAGATTGCTAAAGGCATTTACGGCGCTCATCGAGCGTGGACACACGATAGTCGTCGTGGAGCACAATATGGATGTCATTAAGTGTGCCGACTACGTTGTCGACCTCGGTGTTGAGGCTGGCGACAAGGGGGGCAACCTCGTATTCGAGGGGTCGCCTGCAGGGTTGGCGGCGAGGGAGGAGAGCTACACAGGGCGCTTCCTCGCAAAACATAATAGTGAAAAATAGATGGAATTTTACACATACACACTGCCCAACGGCATTAGGGGAATACACCGTCGCACGACGAGCTCGGTGGCTCACTGCGGACTAATCGTCGGGAGCGGTACACGCGACGAGCGCACGGGTGAGTTCGGCTTGGCGCACTTCACCGAACACGGACTATTCAAGGGGACGACACACCGCAAGGCGTATCAGGTCAACTGCCGACTCGAAAACCTCGGGGGCGAACTCAACGCATACACAACCAAGGAGGATACGACGATCCACGCAACTACGCTAAAGGCGGACTTCCGCAAGGCGGCGGAACTTATTGCCGACGTAACCTTCAACTCTACCTTCCTCGATCGTGAGATGGAGCGCGAGAAGGAGGTGGTCTACGACGAGATCAACTCCTACAAGGACTCTCCTGCCGAGATGATATACGACAACTTCGAGGATATGATCTTCGAGGGGTCGGAGCTCGGACACAACATATTGGGGACGAGGCGCGACATCCGCAAGTTCGACAACAGGGTGATACGACAATTCACCGAGCGCGCATATACAACCGACCAGATGGTCTTTTCGTCGATCGGGGCGATCAGCAACAACCGAATCGAGGAGATCGCCACACGATATTTCGGAGGTGTAGAGCCCTCGACACGCAGCTTCGAGCGAGAGCTCCCCTGCCACGTCGAGCCGTTTACGCTCACCGAGAACCACCGCACACACCAGGCGCACTGCATCATCGGGGGGCGCGCATATAGCATAATGGATCCGCGACGACTGCCGTTGGCGCTGCTAATCAACATATTGGGAGGTCCTTCGGCGAACTCTCTGCTCAACGTGTTGGTGAGGGAGAAGCACGGACTGACCTACAACGTCGAGGCGAACTATACGCCCTACTCCGACTCGGGGATGGTGACGATATACTACAGCTGCGAGAGCGCCAACAGCGACAAGGTGGCGAAACTTATCTACAGCGTGATCGAGAAGCTCCGCACAGTGAAGCTTACGCCGCGTCAGCTGTCGATGTCGAAGCGGCAGTTTATTGCGCAGCTAGCGATCTCGATGGAGAGCAACGAGGGGTATATGTTGGGTGCAGGCAAGAGCTATCTGCTCCACCGCTCGATCGACACTGTCGAGGAGAGCTATCGTCGACTCTCGGCAATCACGGCAGAGCAGATCTGCGAGGTGGCGTGCGACGTGTTGACAGATCTCTCGACACTAACTTACAGATAAATTAGCTTTTCAAACTCACGTTAAATTTATGGAGCCAATAGATAGATACATATTAGACCACACAACCCCCGAGGAACAGCTCCTGAGCGAGCTCGATCGCGAGACACACCTACGTGTCGTGCAGCCGCGTATGTTGTCGGGGCACATTCAGGGGCGACTGCTGACGATGATGACGCAGATGGTGCGTCCGCGTAGAGTCCTCGAAATTGGTACATTCACAGGCTACTCCGCCCTCTGCATCGCCGCAGGTTTGGAGAGTGGGGCGGAGCTTCATACGGTGGAGGTAGATGACGAGCTGGAGTCGCTCTCGTCGTCGTTCTTCGAGAGGAGCGAGCACGGCGAGAAGATATTTGCCCACATAGGCTCTGCGCTAGAGGTTGCTCCGCGCCTGGGTGGACGCTTCGACCTCGTCTTTATGGATGGCGACAAGAGGGAGTATCCGGCCTATCTTACGATGCTGCTCGATGGCGGCTTGGTGGGGAGCGGATCGTTTATCATCGCCGACAACATATTGTGGTCGGGTAAGGTGGTGGAGCCTCTGCAGCACAACGATCGTCACACGGCGGCGCTGCTGGAGTTCAACAAGATGGTGGTCGAGGATGAGCGTTTGGAGTGTGTGATTATTCCACTTAGAGATGGGC
This sequence comes from Rikenellaceae bacterium, assembly GCA_047178665.1. Lineage (GTDB taxonomy): Bacteria > Bacteroidota > Bacteroidia > Bacteroidales > Rikenellaceae > Alistipes. The sequence continues at coordinate 44,243 of JBCQTK010000005.1, forward strand.
TGAACCTTGTCCGAGTGAGGTAGTCTTGCCACCCTTTATTTGCTCGACAACTCGGTAGAACGCCTCGATGTCACCCTGCGAAAGGATGCCCTTACGCGTAAATATCGCCTCGCCAGATAGGTTGACTACGACCAACGCAAACTGGTTGTTGCAGTCACCCAGCCCCCACTCAGTGGCGAGCGTGTGTGAGTCGTCGACGAGGATGGTGACTCTGCTCTCCTCATTTCGTTTCTCCGCCATTGCGTAGGCAAGATCTCGGGGTATCTTGGGTGCATCCTTGAGGTTTATGACCCCTATGGGGCGGATAAGAGGGGTGTCGATGCGCCCATTCTGTGCCATATCGTCGGTGAAGGACTTGTTGAGGTTCGCTCGATCGGGGTCGACGTAGAACACGAGAAGGTAGTTGCGCCCCCAATGTGGGAGCGTGCTCTTCCTGCCCTGCAGATCCTCTAGTGTCGGATTTTTTAGCTGACGTCGCGACTCCTGCGCCTGCAGCGTGGTGGCGGCAAGAAGGAGCGTGGCGAGTATGAGTAGTGCTCTTCGCATCGGTTCAAGTGTTGATTCTCCGCAAACTTACATAAAAAAAACGAGAATGACAACAGACCGGCGATCTCTCTCGGGGCAGACGCGCGAAATTATAAATTGTTAATTAGCTCTGTGATCGTCTCATTGCGCCGTCGAGAGAGTAGAGCCCGCCACCTGCGATGAATATATATATGTATATAAAGACGTAGATCCCCTGTAGTTCCATATCGCTGAGCGAGGGTGTGGGGAAGTAGACTGCGAGGGCGAGTATGCTGCCAACGATCAAGATGACGGAGGCGAGTCGAATACGCCATCCGACCACCAACATAAGTGCTGTAACGCACTCTGCTGCAGCAAAAAGCGTGAACCAGAGTGCCGCCGACAGCCCCTCCAGTCGCGGATAGCTCGTGATAATCTCATTGTAGTTCTGATATTTCCAGATGTTGTGGAGGATCAACATTCCCCCCACAACAATACGCAGATATAGCTGCGCAATGTCGAGTGTTCGCATCGTATGTTTGATTTTCGTTTGTCGTTGAGTGTCAATTCAAAACAGGGTTATATCAATAATTGTTCCACTTTTTTAGGTTAACTATTTGGTAGATATATTTTTTTAGCTTATCTTTGCGCCAGCTTTCGAGCAGGATTGAGCTATGGTGTAATGGTAACACAGCTGATTTTGGTTCAGTCGTTTCAGGTTCGAATCCTGATAGCTCAACAGAGGGGTCAACTATTAAGGGGGGCTCAGCAACGGGGTCAACCATTAAGTTGGACTCGGCAAAAGAATGGGGGGAGTTAAGTTTGCTGTCTATGCAGTGGCAGAACGGATCCCCCTGCTTTTTTGAGATATTAAATTTTATTGTAGTAACGCGACACAACTATTAGTCGCACCAAGTTCGTTGGTATGTTAAGTAGAAGATTACTTCGTATTAAGGCTCTGAAAGCCATCTATGCTCACCTTCAATGCGATGGTGACAACCTCAATGCTTCGCAGAAGAGGCTCTTCCTCTCGATCGACAAGGCGTATGATCTCTACTTTTTGCTGCTGCAGCTACCTGTTGCAATGGCGGACTACTCACGATCAATGCAGCAGATCGCGCGCGAAAAACACCTCGCTACATATGAGGATCTAAACCCAAACACCAAATTTGTCGACTCTGCAGCCATTCGTCTGCTCGAAAATAGCGACTCACTTAACGACCACCTCAGTGCGCGTGGCGTGAGCTGGAGAGAGCACCCCGAGTTCGTGAAGGCGTTGTTTGTAGCCTTCGCCCAGAGCGAGAAGTTCAAGAGCTATATGTCAACTCCTGTGGGAAACATAAAGGAGGATGTCGAGCTGTTGGAGTATCTATTCGTCGAGCTGTTGCAGTCTAACGAGCAGATAACCGAGCAGGTCGAGGAGGTGGTAGAGGAGATCTCGATAATGATGAGTGGCGACATAAGCTACGTCTTGCCACTAGTGCACCGCACAATCACCTCGATCCGCCCATCTCACACCGACATCAAGGTGATGAAGAAGTATAAGAACGACGACGACATCGACTTTGTGCGCGCACTCTTTGAGCGTTCGATCGTCAACCACTCTAAGTATCAGGCATATATCGAGAAGTTTACGGCCAATTGGGATGTGGAGCGCATCGTGTTGATGGACAACCTCATTATGGTTGTCGCAATGGCGGAGCTACTCAACTTCCCCGACATACCGACCAAGGTGACGATGGATGAGTATATCGAGATCTCAAAGTTCTACTCGACACCTGGCAGTAGCAACTTCGTCAACGGAATATTGGATCGCCTCACCAACTCGCTCAACGAGGAGGGTGCGATCAAAAAGAGCGGACGCGGCTTGATGTAGAATCTCTCAAATTGTCGCATAACTCATAAGTTGTGGTGTGGATTACTCTGCACCACATTTTTTTTGCGTAGTAGTCAACACCCACAAAGAGAGGGCAAAGGCTCTTTTGCAGTGCGATTTAATCAGTTTTAACGTAATTAAAATAGAGGTGAAATTTGATTAGCCGAAATAATTTTGTAACTTTGTGAGAAGTTAACATATGATTTGATGCTAAGTACTCTTTTCTACCTCTTTTTAGTGCTCTTGTGCACCTTTTTTCTCATTTTGTCGGCAGTGGCTCTGCTGATATGTGCGCCGTTCGACCCCTCTAGGAGCGTGGTGCACGGGTTGTCGCGTATTATGGTGAAGATATTTTTCGCTGTGCCACCGCTCTGGCGACGACGAGTCGAGGGGTTGGAGAATCTCGACAGTAGCAAGAGCTACGTCATTGTGATGAACCACAGTTCGATGCTCGATATTCCGATACTCTATATGTTGCCGCTGAACTTCCGTTGGGTCTCGAAGCGCGAGGTCTTTTCGATTCCGATCTTTGGGCAGTTCTTGAGGCTCCACGGCGACATAACGATCGAGCGCGGAAATGGAAAGGCGGCGATGGAGCAGGTTACGCGTCAGGGGTGTGAGTGGATCAGGCGCGGTGCGTCGGTCGCAATCTTCCCCGAGGGTACGCGAACCAGAACGGGCGAGATAGGGCGATTCAAGGCTGGCGCATTCAACCTCGCACGTGAGGCTGGTGTGGAGATTCTACCTGTGGTGATCGACGGGACGAGGAGTATGATCCGTGGAGGACTCTTCGACTGGCGGAGTAGCCTGACGCTGAGGGTGCTGCAACCTGTGGTTTGCGACAATGGCGACCACGTGGCGACACGAGAGGTGATGGATAGGGTGAGGGCAGATATGAGCGATGCGCTGGAGCAGATACGCGCAGCATCGGCGAGCCAAGATGAGGTTCGACGCACACGCAGAGATAAATGATAGAGCAAAATAAGAAGCACAATATATGGCAGAGCTAAAATTAAATACGGATGGGAACTACGGCGACGACGCAATCGTCACGCTAACCCCACGCGAGCATATTCGTCTGCGCCCAGGTATGTACATCGGCAAGTTGGGCGATGGCACACAGAGCGACGATGGTATATATGTATTGATAAAGGAGGTTGTCGACAACTCTGTCGACGAGTTTATTATGGGTGCAGGTAAGCGGATCGAGATCACGGTGCGCGACGGTGTGGTGTGTGTGCGCGACTTCGGGCGCGGCATTCCCCTCAATATGCTCACTGCGGCTGTCAGCGAGATGAACACGGGCGGTAAGTACAACGGCACGGCGTTCAAAAAAACGGTGGGTCTCAATGGCGTGGGTGTCAAGGCGGTGAATATGCTATCGAGTGAGTTCACGGCGAGGGCTGTGCGCGATGGCGAGTCACGCACCGTAACGTTCGCGCAGGGTATTGAGGTGAGCGATCGGTGGGAGAGCGATGTGGTGGAGAAGAATGGTACGTTCATCTCGTTTCGTGTCGACGAGGAGGTGTTTGGCGAGTATAGCTACAATATGGAGTATGTGGAGCAGATGGTGCGCAACTACACCTACCTCAATCTCGGCTTGACCTTTGCGCTCAATGGCGAGAACTACATATCTAAAAATGGACTGCTCGATCTGCTCAACGAGAACATAAACGACGATCCGCTATATCGACCAATACACCTCTCGGGCAACGACATCGAGGTGGCGATTGCCCACAGCAAGGGGTATGGCGAGACCTACTTCTCGTTCGTCAACGGACAGTACACCTCGCAGGGTGGTACGCACCAGGCGGCATACCGCGAGGCTATAGCTAAGACGATAAAGGATTTTTACCGCAAGGATTACGACGCGGCAGATATTAGAACCTCAATAATTGCGGCAATATCGGTGAAGGTGACAGATCCGATATTTGAGTCGCAGACGAAGATTAAGCTGGGGTCGAAGGAGGTTGAGCCAGGGGTCTCGATGCGCAACTTCGTGATGGACTTCCTGATGCAGAATCTCGACAACTACCTACACAAAAATCCGGAGACGGCACAGGCGCTGCAGCGTAAAATCATCGACAACGAGAGGGAGCGTAAGGCTATATCGGGTGTGCAGAAAAAGGCGAGGGAGACGGCAAAGAAGGTGTCGCTTAACAACCGCAAACTGCGCGACTGCAAGGTGCACCTCACGTCGAAGAACGATTTGGCAGAGCAGTCGATGATCTTCATTACGGAGGGAGACTCGGCGTCGGGTTCGATCACATCGAGTCGCGACGTGCGGACGCAAGCGGTATTTTCGCTCAGGGGTAAACCTCTCAACTGCTTCGGATTGACGAAGAAGATCGTATATGAGAATGAGGAGTTCAACCTGCTGCAGGCGGCGCTCAACATCGAGGATGGAATGGATAATTTGCGCTACAACAAGGTGGTTGTGGCGACCGATGCTGACGTCGACGGAATGCACATTCGTCTGCTGTTGCTCACCTTCTTCCTGCAGTTCTTCCCCGAGATTATCCGCAGCGGACATCTCTACATTCTGCAGACGCCACTATTCAGAGTGCGCAACAAGAAGCAGACATTCTACTGCTACAACGACGAGGAGCGACTGAAGGCGATCGAGAAGTGCGGTGCGTCGGCGGAGATAACACGATTCAAGGGTCTGGGAGAGATCTCGGCGTCGGAGTTTAAGGGGTTCATTGGCGAGGACATTAGGCTCGACAAGGTGAGGATGACCAAGGATGACCCGATCACCGATATGCTGGAGTTCTATATGGGAAAAAATAGTTTTGAACGACAAGGATTTATCATCAACAACCTACGTGTTGAGGAGGATATGACCGAAACAGAGTAATAGATATGAGCGGAGACAATGAGAATAATATGGAGGGCGTAGAGGTTGCGAACAGCGTAGCAGCGGAGGAGCAGCCTAAGCCTGCAGGCAAGTATAGCAAGCTGACCAGCGAGGAGGCGTCGATGCGCAAGCTGACGGGTATGTACAAGAGTTGGTTCTTGGACTACGCCTCGTATGTGATCTTGGAGCGCGCAGTGCCCCACCTGCACGATGGTCTGAAGCCCGTGCAGCGACGTATCTTGCACGCTATGAAGGTGGTCGACGACGGACGCTACAACAAGGTTGCCAACATCGTCGGTCAGACTATGCAGTATCACCCCCACGGCGACGCCTCGATAAAGGATGCGATGGTGCAGATCGGACAGAAGGATCTGTTGATCGACTGCCAGGGTAACTGGGGTAACATCCTAACGGGTGACTCCGCTGCGGCAGGACGATACATCGAGGCGCGACTATCGAAGTTTGCGCTGGATGTGGTATTTAACCGCAAGACGACGGAGTGGATGTTGTCGTACGATGGGCGTAAGGATGAGCCTGTTACACTGCCCATAAAGTTCCCATTGCTGTTGGCGCAGGGGTCGGATGGTATTGCGGTGGGTCTGGCGTCGAAGATATTGCCACACAACTTTTTGGAGCTCATAGATGCGTCGATCGCCCATCTGAGGGGAGAGTCGTTTGAGCTCGTACCCGACTTTGTGACGGGTGGATTGATGGACGCCTCGAACTACAACGATGGTTTGAGGGGCGGTGCGGTCAAGGTGAGGGCGAAGATCTCGAAGATCGACAAACGCACGCTGGCTATCACCGAGATACCATATAGCACAACCACAGAGTCGATCAAGCAGTCGATCATCAAGGCGAACGACAAGGGAAAGATCAAGATCAAGAAGGTCGACGACAACACCGCCGAGAAGGTCGAGATAGTGGTGCAAGTTGCCAACGACGAGTCGAGCGATCGCACGATCGACGCACTCTACGCATTTACCGATTGCGAGGTGTCGATCTCGCCCAACTCCTGCGTTATTCTCGACAACAAACCCCACTTTATGGGTGTGAGCGAGATCCTGCGCAGATCGGCGGAGCACACTAAGGGGCTCTTGAAGTTGGAGCTGGAGATCAAGCTCTGCGAGCTCAACGAGAGGTGGCACGCAGCGTCGTTGGAGAGGATATTTATTGAGAATCGACTCTACCAACTTATCGAGGGGTGCACCACGCGCGACGAGGCGTATCACGCTGTCGACGGAGGGCTCGAACCATTCAAGAAGCAACTCCGACGCGAGGTGACGATGGAGGATGTGGAGCGACTAACGGAGCTGAAGTTTATCCGTATCTCGCGCTACGACAGCGACAAGGCGGACAACGAGATCCGCTCGATCGAGGAGGATATAAAGGCTACACAATACAATCTTGACCACCTCACGGCATTTGCGGTGAAGTACTACGAGCGCATCCGCGAGAAGTATGGCAAGGGGCGTGTTCGTCGTTGTGAACTGCGCGAGTTCGACCAGATCGAGGCTACTAAGGTGGCGGTGACAAATGCGAAGCTATATGTCGACCGAGCTGAGGGATTCTTCGGCATAGGTCGCTCGATGAAGGATTGCGAGATGGTGTGCGACTGCTCCGACATCGACGACGTAGTGGTGATGACAAAGGATGGACGCTACATAATCACGAAGGTGAGCGAGAAGGCGTTCTTCGCAAAGGGGATATATTATATAGGTGTATTCAAGCGCAACGACGAGCGGACGATCTACAATCTGCTCTATCGAGATGGGCGCGACGGCGCGATAATGATGAAGCGCTGCGCCATCAAGGGCGTCACGCGCGACAAGGAGTATGACATAACGAAGGGTACGCCGAAGAGCGAACTCCTATACCTCTCGGTCAATCCTAATGGAGAGGCAGAGGTGTTGAAGATAACCTTCAAGCCGCGCCCACGACTCAAGAAGTTGGTGGTGGATCTCGATCTGTCGGAGTTGGCTATTAAGGGTCGTGCGAGCCAGGGCAACCTCTTTTCGAGGTATGGCATACACCGTATATCAGTGAAACACAGGGGGGTGTCGACGTTGGCGAGCCAGACTATTTGGTACGACAGCGATGTGAGACGTCTCAACTGCGACGAGCACGGTGAGCTGTTGGGTGAGTTCAAGGGCGACGACAAGTTGATCGTGTGGACTGCGCGCAACCAATACTACATCACTGGATTCGACATTATGCAGCACTTCCCCGACGACACCACACGTGTCGAGAGGTATCGTCCCAACAGGGTCTACAGCCTCTGCTACTACGACCGCGAGCAGGGATATTTCTATATGAAACGTTTCCAGGTGGAACTGAGCGAGAAGCTGCAGCACTTCCTGAGCGAGGATGGACAGGACGACCTGATCTGCACAACAGCGGTCGGAGGTTCTAAGCTACGAGTGAGCTACAAGGGGGCACACATTACGCGCCCTGCTGATGAGGTCGATGTAGACGACTTTATCGCCATCAAGAGCCATCGCGCTAAGGGTAAGCGAATTACAACTATGGAGGTCGCCGATCTGAGCTTCGTCGAACCTGAGGTTATCAAGGAGGAGGAGATCGAAGAGGTGAACGTTGTGGAGGATGTTGAGGCGCTAGAGAGCGACACGCCAGAGTCAGAACAGCTAAATCTATTTCAGTGATGTTGATCTTCTTGATAGGGTATATGGGGTGCGGCAAGAGCACCATTGGGCGTAAGTTGTCTAAGCGCCTGCGGTGGAGTTTGGTCGACACCGATGCGCAGATCGAGAGCCGAGAGGGTATGAGTGTAGGTGAGATTTTCGATACGCAGGGCGAGCCTCGATTCCGAGAGCTGGAGCGTGAGTGTGTCGAGGAGCTTGTGGCGAGCGGTCGCAATTTGATCGTCTCGACAGGTGGCGGACTGCCGATCTGGGGCGACAATATGGAGCTGTTAAATAGCGTGGGTGAGACGATCTACATAGCGCGCACGGCGGAGAATATAGCATCGCGCCTGAGCGCTGCAGGACGATATAAACGCCCGAAACTCAGAGGGTTGTCGGACGAGGAGTTGGTGTCGTTTATGGCGAAGAACATATCAGAACGCGCGCCGAAGTATAGTATGGCGAAGCTAGTAATCGAGGCTGTGTCGATGAGTGACAACGAGATATTGGATACGATCGAGGCGCACGTCGAGATCTCTAAAAATAGAGTGTAGTTTATGGATTCTGCTACGACATCAGCGGACGCACCGATCGGTGTGTTCGACTCTGGGCTTGGGGGGCTGACCGTGTGGCGCGCAATTCGAGAGCGTCTGCCTGCGGAGTCGATCATCTATCTTGGTGATGGTGCGCACTGCCCCTATGGGTCGAGGTCGAGGAGCGAGATTGTGGAGTATAGCGACAGGGCTGTTGGCGAGTTGCTGGAGGCTGGTTGCAAGCTTATTGTTGTGGCGTGCAACACGGCGACTGCGGCGGCGATTGATTTCCTGCGGGCGAAATATAGTGAGGTTGAGATAGTTGGAATGGAGCCTGCGGTGAAGCCTGCGTGTCAGCTCACGAGCAGTGGGGTGGTTGGCGTGTTGGCGACGGAGCGAAGTTTGGAGGGCGATCTGTTTCACCGCACTGCAGCGAAGTACTCCGACAATGTGAGGGTTATAGCTCGTTTTGGACGCGGCTTCGTGGAGTTGGTGGAGCAGGATATGGAGGGCTCACCCGAGGCGGAGAGTGTCGTGCGAGAGGTTGTGGAGGAGATGATTGAGGAGGGTGTCGACCAGATCGTTTTGGGCTGCACTCACTATCCATTCCTGATCCCTGCGTTGAAGAGTATTGCCCCCGATGTCAATATCATAGATCCCTCGCCTGCCGTGGCGCACAGGGTGGCGCAGCTGCTTCTGCAGCGGTCGATGCTGAGGTGTGAGGATGGCGCGTCGCCGATATTTGAGTTCCGCAGTTTTGCCGACGCTAGCTACTGCGAGAAGCTGCGACGCAAGGCTAGGCAGTAGAGCTGCTACAACCCACCTTAATGAAAAATAAATATAGGAAGATCAAGGTTTCATTACCAAAAAAATAGTATCTTCGTGGCAAAATAGAGTAACTAATGGCAACAGTACAAAATAAGAGAAAGACGACAACAAAAAGAGGCTCAATGAGTGGGCGCTCCAATGTCGACAAGGCGAAGTGGTTTAGCGGTTTCATCCTCACACTGGTGGGGTTTTTCGCGTTCGTATCGGTAGTGTTCTACTACTTCAACTGGAAGAGTGACTACGATATGGTGACTCGCACAGCTGCCGAGCGGTCGGAGCTTGTGGCGCCGAGTGTGCCCGACAATCCGTGTGGTATATTGGGTGCGTGGCTCGCTGAGCAGATTGTGGGGCGATCGTTCGGTGCGGTGGGCATCATCATCCCTCTGTTTCTGATAATTATTGGGGCGCGTCTGCTGAAGAGGTCGCCGCTGCGTCTCAACTATACGGCGCTGAGTATGGTGCTGTTGCTGCTCTGCGGATCATCGACCCTGGGCTTTATCTTTAAGAGCAACTGGGGTGTGTTCAACACAGGTCTCGGTGGGGTGTATGGTATTCAGATCTCCGACATAGTGACGGGGTCGTTGGGTCCCATCGGTATGATTCTGCTGCTCATAGGTCTCTGGATCGCGACAGGAATATTTATCAATAGCAACTTCATCGACACGGTGAACAGCGCGAGCAGTGCCGCTCTAGATAGTGGTGGTAGGTTCGTCAACATCGTCAAGGGCAACGCCGCACTCAAACGCGAACGCCGCGAGGCACGCCGCGAAGAGGAGCGACTAAAGCGCGAGGCGGAGGGTCAGGTGGAGAGCGATCCGCAGGAGTATGAAGAAGATGATGATGATGAGGCGGAGGATGACGACGACGAGGCGTACGACGATGGCGAGGAGATAGTGGAGGAGCAGACCGAGCAGCAGGAGGCAGACGACGCCGAGGAGGAGCAGGACGCCGAGGAGGAGGCGAGCGACGAGGATTTCGAGCGCTTGGTGCAGGAGCATCTAACCGATGATGAGGGCGACGCGAGTGGCTCGGCAGATGGCGGTGTGGTGGTGACTGTCGAGAGCAACGAGGATGTTGTGGTCAGCGAGGATGAGGCGGAGACGGAGCTCTACGACCCACTCAAAGATCTACACAACTACACGAAGCCGCCAGTGTCGTTGCTAGAGGACTACAAGTCGAAGTCGGAGGTGACGGATGACGAGATATTTGCCAACAAGACGCTGATCGAGGATACGTTGAAGTACTTCGGAATCCCGATCATCAAGATCAAGGCAACGGTGGGCCCGACGATTACCCTCTACGAGATCCTCCAGGCGCAGGGTGTGAAGATCTCCAAGATTCAGGGGCTAGAGAACGACATCGCGCAGAGCCTAAAGGCGGAGACGGGAATACGTATCATTGCACCAATCCCTGGTCGTGGAACGATCGGTATCGAGGTGCCAAATCTCAACAAGCAGGTGGTGTCGATGTATTCGTCGATATTGTCGCAGAAGTTCCAGGAGATGCGCGCGGAGCTACCTATAGTTGTGGGTCGTACGATCCAGAACGAGAGCTATGTGTTCGACTTGGCGAAGATGCCCCACCTCTTGGTGGCAGGTGCTACGGGTCAGGGTAAGTCGGTGGGTCTCAACGCCATAATCGCCTCTTTGCTCTATCGCAAACACCCATCGCAGCTCAAGTTCGTGATGATCGACCCGAAGATGGTGGAGTTCACGCCCTACAAACATCTTGAGCACCACTTTATGGCGAAGATGGAGTCGGAGGAGGATGTGATTATCACCGATCCGAAGAAGGCGGTCAACACACTCAATGCCCTGTGCGAGGAGATGGAGAAGCGCCTGCGCCTGCTATCTGATGCTACGGTGCGCAACATAACGGAGTACAATGCGAAGTTCGTGCAGCGGAGGCTTCGACCCGACAAGGGACACTTTTATATGCCATACATCGTCGTTATCGTCGACGAGTTTGCCGACCTTATTATGATGTCGCGCGAGGTGGAGACACCTGTTATGCGACTTGCGCAGAAGGCTCGTGCAGTGGGAATACACCTCATAATTGCGACGCAGCGACCCGACGTGAAGGTTATCACGGGTGGTATCAAAGCCAACTTCCCGGCGCGCATCGCCTTCAGGGTGATGCAGATGATCGACTCGCGTACCATCATCGACCAACCTGGTGCTAACCAACTTATTGGTCGAGGCGATATGTTGTTCAAGAAGGATGGCGACCTTATTCGTATCCAGTGCGCCCTTGTCGAGACCGACGAGGTGGAGCGTATTGTGAAACACATCAGCGAGCAGCAGGGCTATCCGAACCCATACTTCCTGCCCGACTATGTACCTGAGGGGGGTGGCGACACCGACTTCGGCGACAGCGGTGCACCGATAAAGTATGACCAACTATTTGCCGAAATTGCGCGCGCCGCAGTCTCTGGCGGTGGTATCTCGACGTCGGCTATTCAGCGCAACTACGAGGTGGGATTCAACCGCGCAGGACGCATTATGACGCAGCTAGAGAAGGCTGGTATCGTCGGTCGTCAGGAGGGCGCTAAGCCACGCGAAATTCTCTTCTACGATCTACAGTCGTTGGAGGCTAAGTTGCAGAGTCTGGGGCTCTTCTAGGTCTGCTATGAGGAGTCTGTTGATGTTAGTTCTACACCTCGCGTTGGGCGTTTGTGGGGTGGGTGCGACTCCGCTGCTGTCGGATATGGCGGCGGCGATCGAGGGGTTGGGGCGCTACGAGGTGCGGTTTATCATCTCGATGGGTGGTGCTGCGGCTGCGGTCGATGGCTACTATCTTGTCGATGGCGACCGATTCTTCCTCTCCATTGCCGACCAACAGATCTTTGGCGACGGCGCCGAGCGGTGTAGTGTCAACCACAACCTGCGCGAAGTGGTGCTGGAGCGTCTGCCCGACGACGAGTCGCAGTCGCTAGTTGTGGTGAACCCTGTAGCTGCATTTACGGAGCTCGCCCAAGAGTTCGAAGCGGTGGTGGAGGCAGCAGATGGTGAGACGACGACACTGCTCCTGACCCCCAAAACGAGCGACGGCATAGTGGATCGCTCACTGCTCGAAATCGACAACACGACACACCTCCCACGCTCTATTAGCTACGAGGCTGAGGGCGACGAAATATCGTTGGTGATACTCTCCATTCTCCCCACCGAGGAGAACGTAGATATGATATATCCTGCCGACTACGAGGTGATTGATATTCGCTAGGGTAGTTGTTGGGGGAGAGATGTAGATAAACCGTAAATTAGCAGTATAAGATATGATCTCGATAATTGTATGTAGTGTAAATTCCAAGTTGGCGGAGTCGTTTAGGGCGAATGTAGCCTCGACAATAGGTGTTGAGTATGAGTTGATTGTGCAGGACAATCGTGGTACGACGATGGGGATCTGCGAGGTTTACAATATGTGTGCTGAGCGGGCGAAGTATGACAGCCTGCTCTTCATCCACGAGGATGTTATCTTCGAGACAGAGGGGTGGGGTCGCGAAATTGTCGAGCAACTCCGACAACCCAAATGTGGAGCTATTGGTTTTGCTGGTGCGACTCTCAAATCTAAGTCCTATTCGGGCTGGGGGCAGCAGCGAAAGTATAGCGTCTGCAACTACATCGAGCAGTATGTCGATGGGTCGAGGCGTCACTTATATACGAATGATAGCACCTCAGCGCAGTTTCAGCCAGTCGTCACGCTCGACGGGGTGGCTCTATTCGTCTCGCGAAAGGTGTGGGCGGAGTCTCGGTTCGACGATCAACTCCTTCGTCACTTCCACTGCTACGATCTTGACTTTACGCTGCAGCTATTCGATCGCGGCTACACGAACTATGTATGTAAGTGCATCTCGATTGTTCACTTCTCGTTGGGCAAATATGACGATGCCTGGATCAGAGAGACAAATAAACTGCACGACCAGAAGTGGGGGGATAAGTTGCCGATGATGGTCGGCGATCTGTCGAGTCGTGAGATTCGGGCAAATGAGCGACACGTTGATTTTGTCTATGTGAAATCTATGGTCAAGAATCTAAAAGATAGGAGGTTGGCTAAGAGCCTGTTGCAGGGTTTTGTTAAGAGGTACGGAGTCTCGAACGGTGCTCTTATCATCCTGCTGAAGTATCTCTGCTATCGCACGCCAAACACTCTCTAAACCGCAATATTCTCGCGGCTACGCTACCACGGCTGTGTGAGTTGCGACGCTATCTTGTTGGCGATGATCGACATAAATAGGTGGTCGCCGTAGCTCGATGATGCGATGACGCCTTGGTGGTCGCAGCCGAATAGCTCGTCGACCGTGTGGAGTTCGTGGCGCACTATTGGGCGTTGCACGACCTCTATTGATAGCTCTGCTGCCGCCTCGATTATGAGGTTGCGCTCCACGCTCTCGAAGGCTGTGGAGGCGATGAGTCGTCGACCCTCGACGGCAAAGAGTGCTGCCCCACCCAACGAGCAGATATGACCTGCGCGATTGCACTCCACGGCGATCTCACCCCCTATGTTGCGAGCTATGTCGGAGGCGAAGTCTAGGGCTCTGCGTCGTGCAGTGTTGGGCTGCAGACCAAATGGGGAGTCGAATGTGACGAGTGCTGCGCGCGGCGAGATGCTCCGCATAGCGTAGCCGTCGTAGAGCGATACGCCGCATAGCGACAGCTCCATCTCCTGCTCGATGTCGACCCTCAGCTCTACAAATACCGATACTGTGCGCGTCACCCTCTCTCTGCCGAGTAGCTCCACAATCTCTCGTTCGATCTGCTCCTCGTCGAGCCGTAGCGGGCGGAAGTAGATGTCGAGGAAGTGACGCTCCAGCAGACGGCAGTGGCTCGCAACGTGGTGTGGATGATGCGAGAGTGTGTGTATCGTCTGGTATATGTAGTTGGGGTTCATTGCGTTATGGGTTGTGGTGGGTTTAGGCGGCGAATATCTTTAGGATCAGTTCGCGCAACACCTCGCCGTCGCTCTCGCCTCCGCGGTTCATACCCTTGCTCTTGGCATCGTACTCGCGCATTAGCCCCAGGATGTTGTAGACCTTGCGGTTGTTCCATACGCCGCAGAGCCTCTTGAGATCCGACAGTGCGTAGGTGTTGTTGAGTTTCAGTATGCGCATTAGATCTGTGTCGTTGGGGAACGCTGCGCCTCGATGTTGCGACATCCACCGCAGGTAGTTGATCGTGAAGAGCCTCTTGAACTCGCCAAATAGAACCTGCACGCTCAGCAGAAGTGGATACCCCTTGGGGTTCTGTGCGAAGTGGTCGGCTATGCGGAGTGCGCGGAGTTTGTCGCGCGTGGTGACAGCGTTGCATAGCTCGAAGTTGTTGAACTCTCTCGATATGCCGATGTGTTGTTCGATGTGTTCGTCGTTGATGATCTGCGTGCCCTCGGGTAGTGCGAGGATGAGTTTCGACACCTCGCCTGCGATCTTCGAGATCTCGGTGCCGAGGTTGTTGGTCAACATCGCGAGCGCCTTGGGGCTTAGCTTCAGACCTCTGCCCGAAAGATACTGCGTCAGCCACCCCCCGATCTCGAAGTCGCGAGGGCGGATCGACTCGACGACAACGCCATTTTTGTCGATGCTCTTGTAGAGCTGCGAGCGTTTGTCGAGGCTCTTCTCTTTGTGGCAGATGATTAGCACGGTCGATTCGACGGGGGTGTTGGTGTAGTAGGTGAGCTTCTCGATCGAACGCAGCTGCTGCGCTTCCTTGACGATCACCACCGACCGTCCGCCCATCATCGGTGCCTGGCGAGCATAGTTCACCACACTCCCTGCCTCGTGGTCGCGTCCGTAGAGTGTCACCTGGTTGAATGACTGCTCCGCTTCGGTGAGGATAGTCGAGGCTAGGGCGTCGCAGAGGGTGTCGATGAAGTAGCTCTCGTCGCCCATAAAAAGATATATGGGGGCGAAGCGTCGCGCCCTCACGTCGGACATAACTCTCTCAAACTGCTCGACTGTCTCTCTGAATCCTACTCTTTTCTTAGCCACCTCTCTGTTGTGTTAGATTATCTCTTTCGTTATTTTGAGGATGTTTTCGCTCTCCTCCTCGACTCTATATTTGTCGTCGATGCGTCGTCCGATCAGCCACACTATCTCGTCGGCTGAGGTGAGGACGAATTGCCGCTCCTTCTCTGGCATCGACACCTTCTCGTCGATCAGGAAGTCGCTCACTTTCTTGTGACCGCTCATCCCCAGTGGGGTGAATGTGTCGCCCTCGCGCCACTTGCGCAGTGTAAGCGGATATTTTAGCTTATCGGCGTCGATGAGTGCTGTGTTGTCGCCGAGGTCGAAGCTCTCGATTAGGTCGATCACAATCTTCTCGAAGTAGAGCACCGAGTTGCCGCAGTAGCTACGTGTAGCGCTCTCGTCAACCTCCACCTCGCAGCTGTCATCGGCGTCGATCGCCTTGATGAGGATCTCGCCACGGTCGATGTATGCCACATAATCTTTGGCGTAGAATCGTCTGCCCGACGCTCCGCTGTTGAGCGAACGGATGAGCGAGTCGGTGACGTCGCCCTTGAATCCGAAGCGTGTGTTGAGCATCTCGTAGATCACAAATGTGCGCGGCATCTCCTTCGATATTTTATCCACCTGGAGGCGATAAATCTCCCCCTCCTCGCTAATCACCTCGGTGGCGATCTGTGCGATGCAGTGGTTGATGAAGTTCTGTGCGTCGCCCAGTCGGCTGAGGTTCGATCGCATCAGCTGTGTGAATTTGGGGTTTATCTCGCGCAGGCGAGGTACTAGCCCGAGGCGGATCTTGTTGCGCAGATACTTCGTCGAGCGGTTCGACGAATCCTCTCGATAGGGGATGTGGTTGGCTGCCGCATATTCGAGTATCTCCTTGCGTGTGGCGAAGCTGAGCGGACGTACCACCTTGCCGATCTGCTTCTTGATACCTGTCAGCCCCCTCAGCCCTGTTCCGCGGAAGAGGTTGATGAAGAATGTCTCGATCGAGTCGTCGGCGTGGTGGGCAACGGCGATTACGGTGTAGCCGTGGTCGATGCATATCCTCTCGAACCACGCGTAGCGCAGGCGTCTTGCCGCCATCTCCATCGACTCGCCCGTGCGATCCATCTCTGCCGTGGTCTCGAATCGTTGGTTGTAGAACCCTACGCCATACTCTGCTGCGCGCTCCTCGACGAGAACCTCATCCTCCTCGCTCTCCTCGCCGCGCAGTTGGAAGTTGCAGTGTGCGACACCGACGTTGTAGCCGCTCTTCGTGAAGAGGTCGAGCAACACCATCGAGTCGACTCCGCCAGATACTGTTAGCAGGATCTTGTCACCCTGTGTAGCCAGCGCATTCTGCTCTACGTAGTCTTGGAATTTATCTAGTAAGTTTTTCATTCTCTGTTATTTACAGTATGTTCACCTCGGTCTCTATCTCGACGCCAAATCGCTCCACGATCATACGTTGGATCTTGCGTGCGAGGGCAATTATCTCCTCGCCTGTTGCGCCTCCATAGTTGACTAGCACCAGTGCCTGTCGGTCGTGTACGCCAGCTGCTCCCTCGCGGTAGCCCTTCATACCGACTTGGTCGATTAGCCACCCTGCGGCGAGTTTCGTATGCGCCTGATCCCCCTCGATCGGGTAGTGAGGCATCGTGGGGTAGTCTGCTATTAGCTCCTCGACCTTGTGGTTTGCGACTGCAGGGTTCTTGAAGAAGCTGCCTGCGTTGCCGAGTGTTGTGGTGTCGGGTAGTTTCTCTCGTCGGATCTCGCATATCACATCGCGGATGTTGCGAAGCGTTGCCCCTCCGCGCGCCTCGACCCTCGCCATTACGTCGGCATATTCGCAGCGTGGTGTGGCGATCTTCGACAGACGGAGGGTGATGGCGGTGACTATGACGCGCCCCTTGAGTTCGTGCTTGAAGATGCTTTCGCGGTAGGCGAAGCGACACTCTTCTCGCATTAATATATAGGTATCGAGCGTCGTAGTGTCGAAACACTCCACCTGCTCCACCACATCTTTGATCTCGACGCCATACGCGCCTATGTTCTGCACAGGTGCTGCGCCAGCCTTGCCAGGTATGAGCGAGAGGTTCTCTGCGCCCCACAGACCTCGTTCGACACACCACTCGACGACGTCGTCCCACTCCGCAGCAGCCTCGACGCGGATAGTTGCCGACAGATCATCCTCCGCGACGATCTCTATCGCCGTCGCTATAGGTGTAAGAATGGTGGGTTCAACATCTTTGGTGAAGAGGATGTTGTTGCCGCCACTCACTACAATCCACTCGCTCGGAGGGTTGTTGGTGGGGTCGAAGATGCTTCTCAGATCATCGGTTGAGCTGTACTCAACGACACTACGAGCCTCCACTGCTAGGTGAAAGCTGTTGCGCGACTCTATTGTTATGTTGTTAAAAACGGTAATCATACCTTGCAAATATAGAGAAATTTTACTAATTTTGAAACTTGGATGGTGAGTTTATAACTAAATAAAGAATTTATATATGTTTTCACAACAGGAGATTGAGCAGATAGAGGCTCATAGTCTGACACTTACGGGTGTCGCAAAGCAGATCGAGAACTTCGAGTATGGTTTCCCATTTCTAAATATCTCACGCGCCGCGAGGGTTGGCGACGGAATAATTTCGATGAGCAGCGAGGAGCTAGAGTCGATGAGCAAGCTATATGAGGCGGAGGCGAAGAGCCGCAGCGTCGTTAAGTTCGTCCCAGCTTCGGGTGCGGCGACGCGTATGTTCAAGGAGCTCTTTGAGTTTGTCAAGGATGGCAAGCGCGGCAAGGGGATAGACACGTTGCTCGACAACATCGAGAAGTTCGCATTCTACCCCGAGCTCAAATCGTTGCTCGCCGAGGGTGCGTCGGAGCGAGATGTGGTGTCGGCAATCATCCTTGAGGGGTTGGAGTATGGCTCAAAGCCTAAGGCGTTGGTGTCGTTCCATAGCTACGAGGAGGGTGCTCGCAAGGCTGTTGAGGAGCACCTGGTGGAGGGTGCACTCTACGCTGCGGCGGATGGCGTGGCGCGTATTCACTTCACTGTGTCGCCCGAGCATTTGGCAGGTTTCGAGGCTCTCATCGCGGAGTGTGTCGAGAGGTATGCGGCGCACTATGGCGTGAAGTATGAGATCTCGTTCTCTACGCAGAAGTCGTCGACCGACACAATCGCTGTGAATCCCGACAACACCCCATTCTTGACCGACGACGGCAAGCTATTGTTTCGTCCTGCGGGGCACGGTGCACTGATCGAAAACATCGGCGACATAGATGCTGATCTGATCTTCGTCAAGACTATCGACAACGTCACGACAGATGCTCTGCGTGGCGACACGGTTATGTATAAGAGCGCTCTTGCTGGTATGTTGCTCGATCTTCAGGCGCAGTCGTTTGACTACATTCGCTCGATCGACGCAGGCGTGGTATCGAATATGCAGGAGATCGCGGAGTTCGTCACCGACAAGTTGATGTATAGGCTCAACGATAGCTACACGATGGCGGATCTACGTGGGGTGTTGGATCGTCCGATTCGCCTCTGTGGAATGGTGCGCAACGAGGGTGAGCCTGGCGGAGGACCATTCTGGGTGTCGAATGAGGATGGTTCGCAGTCGTTGCAGATTGCGGAGTCGAGCCAGATCTCGCCTGCTCAGATCTCGTTGATGAAGGAGGCTACACACTTCAACCCTGTCGATTTGGTCTGCGGTGTGCGCAACTATCAGGGTGAGAAGTTCGACCTCGCTAACTATGTCGATGAGCTCACGGGCTTCATCTCGGAGAAATCGAGCGGCGGACGCGACCTCAGGGCGCAGGAGTTGCCAGGTCTGTGGAACGGAGCTATGGCTAGGTGGAACACGATATTTGTGGAGGTTCCGATCTCTACGTTTACCCCCGTCAAGGTGGTGCAAGATCTGTTGAGAGTGCAGCATCAGTAGTATAATAACGCCTTTGTGACTAAAAAAAGTTACAGAGGCGTTATTTTTTTAAAATAAATTACTATATTACGCAAAGTTTTTTTACATTGCACGCAGTTATTTGGCATACACGGTTGTCGAAAAGATATAATAACATATAATATATAGGTATAGTATGGAGAGCAAATTACAGGAGTTGACCCAGAAACTCTATGACGAGGGTCTACAGAGGGGTCGTTCGGAGGCTGACGAGGTTGTCGCAAAGGCGAAGTCTGAGGCGGCAAAGATTGTGGAGTCGGCTGAGGCTGAGGCGAAGAGAATAGTCGCTGAGGCTGAGGCAAAGGCGGCAGATATGGCGAAGAACTCGTTGACCGAGATCTCGATGGCAGGTCGTCAGGCACTCACCAAGATCAAGGCGGAGATCGAGAACGTTATCGTGACGAAGTCGATCGAGGCAGGTGTGAAGAGCGCAAATGTAGATGGCAAGTTCATCAGTGAGATGATGCTGGCTATCGCAAAGGGGTGGAGTGGCGCCGACTCGGGCATTGTGTCGCTTGCGGCGTTGCTGCCTGAGGCGCAGAAGAGTTCGTTGGACGCAGCTATCAAGAAGAGTGCAGCGGAGTTGTTGAAGGCTGGTGTCGAGGTCGGCTACTCGTCGCAGGTGAAGAGCGGATTCAAGATCGGAGAGAAGGGGGGCGGCTACTACATATCGTTCTCGGATGATGACTTCGACGGCTTGATGCGCGTATATCTTCGTGAGAGGGTGTCGGATCTACTTTTTAAGGCGTAGACGCTATGTTCGGCAAACAATATATCTGTTTAGTCGCGGGGCTTCACGAATATACCCTTGAGTCGGACGCCAAAGGATTGGATCTTGCGGTGTTGCTGGAGGAGGTGTACGAGGAGTTTTCGAGAAGCGATGCGGAGCTAGTGAAGCTGCTCTATTGCTACTACGACTGCGAGAATATCGCCGCTGCGTATGGCTCGCGGTCGAACTTCAACCCACTGGGACGCCTCTCGCGCGAGAGTGTTGCGGCGCTCTTGTCGGGCGACGACAGTGGCGAGGAGAACCCTATGGATGAGCTGCCCGAGGAGGTGGCGCGGGTTGTCGAGCTCTACACATCGAAGGAGAACCGAGATATGGGTGAGACGACGCAGAGTTTCGATCGCGCACTCTTTGCAGCCTACTACGTGGCGTGTGCAAACTCGCGCAGTCGACTCCTCAGGGAGTGGTGCGAGGCGGATCGCAACCTGCGAAATGTGGCTGCAGCGATCACCGCACGAGGCGCAGGACGCGCTGTTGAGGAGGTTGTTGTGGGCGAGGGCGGAGTTGTCGATCAGCTTGTTCGCTCCTCTGCGGCAGACTTCGGACTGAGGGGTGAACTGAGCTACATAGATGCTGTCATTGGCGCTGTGAGCGACGAGCCCAACTTGGTGGAGAAGGAGCGACGCATTGATCTCGTGAGATGGGGTGTGGTCGAGGAGCTGATGGAGGGTGAGTACTTCAGTGCCGACTATGTGTTGGGATACCTTGTGAAGGTCAACATTGTGGCAAGGTGGCGATCACTCGACCCACAGCGCGGACGCGAGATGTTCGATAGGCTGATGGCAGAGCTGAGCGGTAAGGATTTGATAAAATAAAAATGGGATAGTATAATATGAAAACTACGGGACGTGTAAATGGTATCATCGCCAATATCGTGATCGTCAAGACTGACGGAGCGGTTGGTCAGAACGAGATTTGTTACGTAAATTGTGGTGAGATAAAGATGATGGCTGAGGTCATCAAGATCGTGGGCGACTCCGCCTACGTGCAGGTTTTCGACTCTACGCGAGGTCTAAAGATAGGCGACGCAGTTGAGTTTCAGGGGCATATGTTGGAGGCGACGCTCGCCCCAGGACTCTTGTCGAAGAACTACGATGGTCTGCAGAACGATTTGGAGAAGATGGATGGACTATTCATCGATCGCGGATCGGCAACGGAGCCTATCGACTTCGATGCTGCATACGACTTTACACCCATCGCAAAGGTGGGCGACAAGGTGACGGCAGCCTCTTGGTTGGGCGAGGTGAAGGAGCAGTGGGTAGCCCACAAGATTATGGTTCCTTTCATTATGACGGGCGACTACGAGGTGAAGAGTGTGGCGAAGGCGGGCAACTATAAGGTGACAGATACGATCGCCGTGGTGACTGACTCCGACAACAACGAATACCCCATAACGATGATTCAGCGCTGGGCTGTGAAGCAGGCGGTGAGGAGCTATGTGGCGAAACCACGCCCCTCGAAGGTGATGGAGACAGGTGTGCGAGCGATCGACACATTCAACCCATTGGCGGAGGGCGGTACGGGCTTCATCCCAGGACCTTTCGGTGCGGGTAAGACGGTGCTGCAGCACGCTATATCGAAGCAGGCGGAGGCGGATGTAATCATCATCGTTGCCTGCGGAGAGCGCGCCAACGAGGTTGTTGAGATCTTCGCGGAGTTCCCCGAGTTGATCGATCCTCGCACGGGTCACAACTTGATGGAGCGTACGATCATCATCTGCAACACATCGAATATGCCAGTTGCGGCGCGTGAGGCGTCGGTCTACACAGGAATGACCATCGGCGAGTACTACCGCGCGATGGGTCTGAAGGTGTTGGTTATGGCGGACTCGACCTCTCGTTGGGCGCAGGCTCTGCGTGAGATGTCGAACAGGTTGGAGGAGCTGCCAGGACAGGATGCCTTCCCGATGGATCTGTCGGCAATCATCTCTAACTTCTACTCGCGCGCAGGTTTGGTCGAGTTGGTGGGTGGCGGTACAGGATCGGTGACGTTCCTCGGTACTGTCTCGCCTGCAGGAGGTAACTTGAAGGAGCCTGTGACGGAGTCGACGAAGAAGGCTGCACGTTGTTTCTACGCCCTCTCGCAGGGTCGTGCGGACTCGAAGCGCTATCCTGCGATCGACCCTATCGACTCATACTCGAAGTATTTGGAGTATCCTGAGGTGAGCTCATATCTCGACGAGCACGTGGAGAAGCAGTGGGTCGATAAGATCTACGCTGCAAAGACATTGGTGCAGAGAGGTAAGGAGGCGAACGACCAGATCAACATCTTGGGCGACGACGGTGTGCCTGTCGAGTACCACGAGAGCTTCTGGAAGTCGGAGTTGATCGACTTCGTGATATTGCAGCAGGACGCCTTCGACGACATCGACGCCAGCACACCGATGGTTCGCCAGCAGTATATGCTCAAGTTTATACTCGGCATCTGCAACACGTCGTTTGGATTCAAGGAGTTCGAGAGTTGCATATCGTTCTTCAAGACGTTGATCAACCTCTTCCGCCAGATGAACTATGCGGAGTGGCAGTCGGCGAAGTTCGAGGAGTATCGTCTGCAGATCGAGAAGTTGATTTCAGATAATAGCGCAAAATAATCTATGTTGCTTAATAATATAGGAGTATGACAAAGAGTGCATTTCAAAAGATATATACAAAGATTGACAACATCACAAAGGCGACGGTGACACTCCGTGCCTCGGGTGTTGGCAATGAGGAGTTGGCGACCGTAGATGGTGAGTTGGCTCAGGTGGTAAAGGTGATGGGCGACAACGTAACGCTGCAGGTGTTTGCTGGAACAGAGGGTATTAGGACTGATTCGGAGGTTATCTTCCAGGGTCGTCCACCGATGTTGAGGGTGTCGGACAGCTTGGCTGGTCGCTTCTTCAACGCCTACGGAGAGCCTTTGGAGGGTGGTGAGCCCATCGAGGGTGAGGAGCGCGAGATTGGAGGACCTACGGTCAATCCGTTCCGTCGTATTCAGCCCTCGGAGCTGATCGCCACAGGTATCGCAGGTATCGACCTCAACAACACGATTGTGTCGGGTCAGAAGATCCCATTCTTCGCCGATCCTGACCAGCCCTACAACGCTGTGATGGCGAATGTGGCGCTGAGAGCAAAGGCAGATAAGATCATATTGGGCGGTATGGGACTCACCAACGACGACTTCTTGTACTTCAAGAGTGTGTTCGAGAACGCTGGTGCGTTGGATCGTATCGTCTCGTTTGTCAACACCACGGAGAATGCGCCAGTGGAGCGATTGCTGGTGCCCGATATGGCGCTTACGGCGGCGGAGTACTTCGCAGTCGACAAGGGCGAGAAGGTGTTGGTGCTGTTGACAGATATGACGCTATATGCCGATGCGTTGGCTATTGTGTCGAACCGTATGGATCAGATCCCCTCGAAGGACTCGATGCCTGGTTCGTTGTATTCGGACTTGGCGAAGATCTACGAGAAGGCTGTGCAGCTGCCAAATGGAGGCTCTATCACCATCATTGCGGTGACGACACTCTCGGGCGGCGACATTACGCACGCTATTCCCGACAACACTGGTTACATCACGGAGGGACAGCTATTCTTGCGCAACGACTCCGATACGGGTAAGGTTATTGTCGATCCGTTCCGCTCGTTGTCGCGTTTGAAGCAGTTGGTTATCGGCAAAAAGACGCGCGAGGATCATCCACAGGTGATGAATGCGTGTGTGCGACTCTATGCTGACGCTGCGGGTGCAAAGACTAAGTTGGAGAATGGTTTCGACCTCTCGGACTACGATGAGCGCTCGTTGAAGTTCGCCCACAGCTACTCGGAGAAGTTGCTTGCGATCGACATCAACATCGAGATTGAGGAGATGTTGGATACGGCGTGGAGGCTCTTTGGCGACTACTTCACACCCGAGGAGGTCGCTATCAAGCAGGAGCTTGTCGACAAGTACTGGAAGGCATAACAACATAACAGATTGAGTTATGGCAATTAAATTTCAATATAACAAAACCTCGCTGGGGGATCTGGGCAAGCAGCTCAAGATGCGCCAGAAGGCTCTGCCGACTATCAAGAGTAAGGAGTCGGCGTTGCGTAGCGAGGTGAAGAGGGCTAAGGAGGATGCGCGGAGCTATCGCACACGTCTCGACGCACTCAGGGAGCAGTATGACTATATGGTCGCTCTGTGGGGTGAGTTTGACGCGGGTGTGCTCTCGATCCAGGATGTGGAGCTGACGGAGCAGAAGATTGCAGGCGTGAGGACTCCGCTGTTGGGTCGTGTGCTCTTCGAGGAGAGGGATTACGATCTCTTCTCGTCGCCCATCTGGTTTCGCTCGGGCGTGGAGCTGCTGAAGCAGTTGGCTACGTTGAGTCTCGAATATGAGATCTACAACCGCAAGATGGAGCTTCTGGATTACGCTCGCCGCAAGACGACGCAGAAGGTCAATCTCTACGAAAAGGTGCAGATACCAGGGTATGAGGACGCCATCCGCAAGATCAAGCGATTTATGGAGGATGAGGAGAATCTATCTAAGTCGGCACAGAAGATCGTGAAAACTAAACAACAGAGTGCCGATCAGGAGGGGGCGATGCTATGATAGTAAGGATGTCGAAATATCAGTTCGTCTTGTACTCGGCTGAGTGTGATGGCTTTGTGGATAGGTTGCGCGACCTTGGGATGGTCGATATAACCACCTCGGCGTGGGAGGCATCGGATGCTGACCGTGCGCTGATTATGGAGGTTGAGGCGATCCAGAAGGCGGATAAGTTTTTGTCGCAGTTTGCCGAGAGCGAGTCGTTCGATGGTACGGCTGCGAGCTACACGTCGGGTGAGGAGGCGCTAGGAGTCTACCGCACGCTCGTGGGCAGAATTGCGGAGCTTGACGCCGAGATTGTCGATCTGCAGAAGATGTCGTTGGAGGCAGCCCCGTGGGGTGAGTTCGATGGCGAGGTGCTCCGCAAGCTCGACTCTGAGGGGTTGACGCTGAGCTTCTATGTGGCGGCGGAGTCTACGTTCGACGTGGATATTGTGTCGCAGGTGTCGGAGCTAACTTCGGAGCTGACGATAGTGCCGATCAGTAGGGTAGAGGGACGAGTCTACTTCGTCCTCGTGGGTCGTTGTGGCGAGCAGCAGAGTGTCGACATAGATGCGCAGCAGGTCAAGACGCTCCTCTACTCCTCGTCGCAGGCTGAGGCGAAGATCGCCGAGGCGGAGGCTGCAAAGAGTGCGCTGAGTGGCGATATGTCGAGGGTGGCTCTCTCGCGCGAGCAGATCTTGATGGTCGGTGCTGGTGCGGCTGAGCGTCTGCAGCTGAGTCGGATCAGTGGTTCGGCGGAGGAGGCTGCGGAGGGTTCGTTGCTCGTGATGGAGGCGTGGGCTGAGGAGGCTAAGTCGGCTGAGGTCGATGCACTGCTCAACTCGCAGGAGGGTCTCTTCTACCTGAAGAGTAGCCCTACGCCCGAGGATAACACACCGATCAAGCTGGAGAACAATCGCTATGCGAGGCTCTTCGAGATGGTGAGTAATCTCTATGCGTTGCCGAAGTATGGGACGATCGACCTGACACCATTTTTCGCGCCGTTCTATATGTTGTTCTTTGCGATCTGTCTGTGCGACGCAGGGTATGGTGCGATCTTGCTGATGGCGGGATTGGCTCTCTACTTCAAGGGTGGCGACGCTATGCGGCAGCCTGCGTGGTTGACTATCGTGTGCGGTACGACGGCTGTGCTGTTTGGTATGCTGACGGGGTCGGCGTTTGGTGTGGCGTTGGTTGAGAAGCCAGTGATCGACTTCCAGGCTGACTTCTTCTACGCCTCGATGGGGCTAGGTATCGTGCAGATTTTGTTCGGTATGCTCATCAACATCTTCGTTACGACACGGTCGTTTGGGCTGAAGTACGCCTTTGGCTCTATTGGGTGGTTCATAATGTTGCTGTCGGCGATTCTGTCGGGGGTGTTGAGTGCCGTTGGTGTCGAGGGCTTTGGGTTCGACTCTGTGGCGTTCTATGCTGCGGAGGGTGTCGGACTGGCTATGTTGCTACTGCTGAACTCGCCGGGACAGAACATCTTTGCCAACCTCGGTGCTGGCGTGTGGCAGACCTACGATCGCGCCACAGGATTGTTGGGCGATGTGTTGAGCTATGTGCGTCTCTTTGCGATCGGTTTGTCGGGTGGTGTGTTGGCGTTGGTGTTCAACAACTTGGCGCTTGGGCTCACGGGGTTGAGCGCAGGATTTGAGGGTCTGGGCGTTGTAGATATGGTTCTGAAGGTGTTGGGTGCGTCGATCATTCTGTTGATTGGGCACGGCATCAACCTCTTTATGTCGACCATTTCGTCGTTCGTTCACCCTATGCGACTAACCTTTGTGGAGTTCTACAAGAATGCAGGCTTCGAGATGTCGTCTCGCAAGTTTGAGCCTCTCGAGAGGGAGTAATTTAGATAAATAATCAGAGTAAATAATAAATTAAATTTCAAAAAAACTATGGATTCAACAGCAATTATTTTGGCGTATTTGGGTGTAGCCCTAATGGTCGGTTTGGCAGGAGTCGCTTCTGCAATTGGTACATCAACTTGTGGACAGGCTGCAGTTGGCGCGATGAAGAAAAATGGCGATGCGTTTGGTAGCTATATGGTACTCACTGCGTTGCCAGGTTCGCAGGGACTCTACGGCTTCGTGGCGTTCTTTATGGCGAGTGAGCTTATTAGCAGCGAGATGACTATTCTGCAGGGTGCTGCGGTGTTGGGTATCGGTATCTTGGTTGGTTTGGTGAACTTGGCTGCGTCGGTCTATCAGGGACGCGTCTGTGCCAACGGTATCGTAGCTATCGGCAACG
Organism: Rikenellaceae bacterium; assembly: GCA_047178665.1. Taxonomy (GTDB): domain Bacteria; phylum Bacteroidota; class Bacteroidia; order Bacteroidales; family Rikenellaceae; genus Alistipes. The sequence continues at coordinate 70,972 of JBCQTK010000005.1, forward strand.
GACACGATGTGATGGGTAAGACGTTGATCTTGGCGGCGTTCCCTGAGTTGTATGCGATCTTGACTGTTGCGGCGACCTTTATGATTATCGAGGCGGTGAAGGTTGTTGCCTAACCCGAGAGCCTTTGTTTGAGCAACTTATCTGAGCTCCGATCGAGCTAGATTGAGAGCGACAATCCCCTGTGGTCAGGGTGGTTGTCGCTTTTTTTTGTTGTGTTTTGGGTCGAAAATAGTTAATGTGTTGTTATATTTGGGTTCAAAAATATCTATTATTGAAATATTTTACTTAACTTTGCAGAGTTAATGTGTATAAACTATAATGTGTCTAAATATATGGTATTAAGGTTTGATCTGTGCAGTGCATATGCGAGACTTCTCTGCGTGGCGACATTCGTGTCGTTGGTGATTGTGGGGTGTGATAAGGGCGATGGAGCGTCGGCAGATGATGGCGACGACGACAAGACGGAGGAGATCGTATTTTCGGATCGAGCTATTAGCTTCTCTGCGGAGAGTGTGGCGAGCATTACGAGGAGTACGATTCTGGAGACGGAAGATTTTGCTATAGACGGACGCACCTTCACCATCTCGGCACGTGTGGCGGATGAGAACCACACGGAGCTCTTCTCGGGCGAGACTATTACATACGACGAGACTACTAAAAGGTGGCTCTTCGACAGCGACGCGGAGTACTACTGGCCTATCTCGTTCTATGTCGACTTCTACGCCTACTATAATGCGCCTGAGAATTATAACGATAACTCCATAACATTTAGCGATGATGGCAGCACGGCGTCGGTGAGAATCTTGGGTGGTTCTGCTGCGTCTTTAGATAATAATACCGATGACCTTTTTGTCTGCTCGCGCCATCAGGTGTCGGAGCTCAACGACAACAATATACTGGACATAGTATTCACGCACGCAATGTCGCAGCTCAACGTGCAGTGTGAGCTGACGCAGGGGGCTGAGGGCAACTGGGCTGATAAGTATAAAACTATCTCTGTGGAGTTCGAGAGGAGTGTGGAGTTATGTAATCTTGCGTATGGGACGGTGCTCGATATGAGTATTGACGACGATGGTGAGGCTTTGGTTTCGCCTACTACTGACGATTATTCTGGTACAAACGTGTATACGTGGAGAGTTGCTTCGGAAGATGTTGTAGAGATGGTTGCGTTGTCGGCAGAGGGGACGGATGAGTTGACGAAAGCATCTGCGTATGTGAACGACACAGATGTAACGAGGTTGATTGCGCCGCAGATCCTCACGCCGTGGGACAAGACGGGTATTTTGACGGGTGCTTACCTGAAGTTGCGCTGCAAGATAGTTGCTACAGCGGCGGTTGATATTACGACGACGGATGATTTTGGTGTCAGCACCACTATCACTACTGACGAGACCTATAGTGCGTTTTGGAATGGTGGCGATGCAGCTTGGGGTTATATCTATGTGCCGATGGATTTTGAGTTGTCGCCTAATAAGGTTGTGACGTATAACATTATCTTTGGCAAGACGGATGTCTTTGGTTATGAGGAGTCGGGTGATGCGATCTATTTGACTGATAATAGTGGCAAGTCGTTTGATGAGAACTATCCGGAGTCGTCTGTGGAGGATACGGGTGGTGATGGTGGCGGCGAGCTGATGACGGAGGTGGAGTAATAACAACTGCGAAACAAAGTTTCGCCAGCTCCGCGGAGAGCACTCCGCCCGCCGGAGGCAGTGGCGAGGGTAACGCACGCCACCACCGAAAAAAAGCGATTTTCAAGAAAAAATCGCTCGGTGGCGCAACAAAACAGAATCTGATATTATAATATTTCTAGTGTGGTATTGGCTCTTTCGAGCCAACGCCCTCTGCGCACTTTTTTTTGTAAAAAAGTGCTTTTTTGTGAGGGAGGGCGACTTCGTGTTGGGGTCTGCCTCCGGCGGGCGGAGTGCTCTCCGCGGAGCTAGGCGAAACTGCGTTTCGCATACCCTCCTTCCCAAATGCAAACAGCCCCCACTCTCATAACGAGGTGGGGGCTGCAAAATAAAATATGGCAATGTGGTCAAAAATAGTTGGCAAAATTGCTGTAACACATTGATATACAAAAAGATTGATTACCTTAATTGAAACGTGTTTCAATTAAGGTAATTTTTTATGTCAAAAAAAGAG
>JBCQTK010000006.1:0-70492 GCA_047178665.1 Rikenellaceae bacterium
CTTATATGGCATAGGAGGGTTATTTCGCCTCTATAAATCGTAATTTCGAAGAGGTTCTCTGAGATTAATACAAAAAAAAAGGCTATCCTCAATCACTATTGTGATTTTGGACAGCCTCCTCTTGCTATATATAGGTATATATCTATGTTAGATCTGCCGTGCACTCCTCTAGAAGAAGATGGGCGAGATGGCTTTGTAGTTGTAGACCCTCTCGATCACGTCGGCGAAGATGTCCGCTACGGTCAACACTGTGAACTTGCTCGTGTCGACATCGGTGCGCAACGGAATAGTGTCGGTGATGATTACCTCCTGCAGCGCGCTCGCGTTGATCCTGTCATACGCCTTGCCCGACAACACAGGGTGGGTGATGACGGCACGGACGCTCGCAGCACCCTTCTCCATCAACATATTCGCCGCCATACAGATCGTGCCAGCCGTGTCGATCATATCGTCTACGATGATGATGTTGCGTCCATTTACGTCGCCAATAGCGGTCATACTGCCCACTACATTTGCCTTTGCACGCTCCTTGTGTGAGATGATGATAGGTGCACCAAGGTGCTTCGCATAGGTGTTAGCGCGCTTCGCTCCTCCCATATCGGGCGCCGCGATCGAGAGATTCTCGACGTTGAGGCTCTGGATGTAGGGGATGAAGATACCCGACGCGTAGAGTGCATCTACTGGTACCTCGAAGAATCCCTGGATCTGGTCGGCGTGGAGATCCATCGTCATCACGCGGTCAGCTCCCGCTGCAGTCAGCATATTTGCGACGAGCTTAGCCCCAAGTGGTACGCGTGGTCGATCCTTACGATCCTGACGTGCCCAACCGAAGTAGGGGATGACGGCTACAACCTTGTGTGCCGAGGCACGACGCGCACCATCGACCATCATCAATAGCTCCATCAAGTTGTCCGTCGGGGGAAAAGTAGACTGAATAATGAAAACCGTGCAACCACGGATCGACTCCTTGTAACACGTCTGGAACTCGCCATCGCTAAAGGGTAGAACCTCAGAATCTCCCAATGTAGTGCCGTAGCTCTCTGCTATCTTCTTTGCGAGGTACTCTGACCCGCGCCCTGCGAAAAATTTGATTTGATGAATAGCCATCTCTGTAATCTTATTCTAATGAATTAATATTTATTTATGTATTGTTTGATGTTCTCGGCGAACTCCGCCTCGCTCATTCCCATATCGTCGTCGACCCATACGTTGCCATCGCTCTCATCGTCGAGGTGGGGTTCGATTGGTTCAAAATCCTCCTCCTCTTCCTCGTAGATTAGGTCGCTCATCTCGTCGAGGATAGATTCGTCGCTCTCGTCCTCGAGGTCGAGTGACACACTGGGTGCACCGCTGCGGATCTCGTCGAGGCAGCCATCTATGAAGTTCAGGATCTCGTCGCGCCCAACTCTTTTCTCACTCGAGGTGACGAAGATCGGGGGTAGCTCCTCCCACGCATCTAGCAGGCGCTGCTTGTAGCTGTCGATAGATTTCGCGAGCTGCGTCTTAGAGAGTTTGTCACACTTGGTAAATACGATGCCGAACGGGATGCCCTTGTCGCCCAACATCTCGATAAACTCGAGGTCGATGCGCTGCGGCTCAAGCCGTGAGTCGACCAAGACGAAGAGAAAGTGCATCTTCTGTGATCGTGTGACATAAGATGTGATGATCTTCGAGAACTTGCTGCGTACACTCTTCGAAGCGCGGGCAAATCCGTAGCCTGGTAGGTCGACAAGATACCACTCGCGGTTGATCTTGAAGTGGTTGATGAGTCGAGTCTTACCTGGTGTGCCCGATACTTTGGCGAGCGACGAGTGCCCCGTCAGCATATTGATCAGCGAGGATTTGCCGACATTGCTTCGTCCGATAAAGGCGAAGTCTCGTAGCTCGTCGCGAGGGATTTGAGACAATCTCTCGGAGCTACACTTAAATTCTGCTTTTGCGATCTGCATCACTAGGATTCGTATTATGAAACTTTACGATGCAAAGATAGCTCATTTAATCGTAATTCACAAATCGTTAGCCTCTTTTATTTTTTTAGAGGCTGTGGTGAAATAATATTATGATCTGTATATATAAATATAGATATTTTTACTATATTTGCCCCCAAATATAGCTCTAACTATTGAGTGGAGCACAAAATAAAATGCAATGAAGAGAGAGTGGAATGGAGTTCGTGAGTTTCACGAGAAGTTTGGACACCCCTGTCCTGAGCAGCCTACAATGCTCGATAAAAAGAGATCGTTGAGCCGCGGTAAGTGGATGAATGAGGAGGTGGCGGAGTTCCTCGTCGCAGAGGATATATATGAGCAAGCAGACGCTATGATCGACCTTATGTACTTCGCACTGGGTACAATGGTGGAGATGGGGCTTGAGGCGGATCAGCTATTCGACATCGTACAGACGGCGAATATGGCGAAGTTATTCCCCGACGGAAAACCTCACTACAACCCCAAAGATGGCAAGGTGATTAAGCCTGAGGGGTGGGAGGATCCAGCACCGAAAATACGTGAGTATATAGACTCCGTAATAGCCGCTAAGAGGGGGTAGATTGTACCTCTAACTAGCTAGCTTACCCAACCAACAACAACAATTAAGATATAAAGCTAACTTATCGAAAGATGAATATTGCACTTGCACAGTTAAATTATACAGTAGGCGACATCGAGGGGAACACCCTCAAGATAATCGACGCAATCCACCGCGCAAAGGAGGAAGGGGCAGATCTCGTTGTCTTTGCGGAGCAGAGTGTCAGCGGAATACCTGCGTACGACCTCTTGCGCAAGAATACGTTCCTAGAGTTGTGCGAAGATGCACTCGTGCAGATCGCCTCTAACTGCGACGGTATTGCTGCAATCGTCGGACTCCCAATCTGGACAAATCACGGGACTGTCTCGGCTGCAGCACTTATCCAAGACCGAAAGGTGTTGAGATATATCGGCAAGCGCGACATAACGGCTCGCCGCGAGATGGGATTTCTAAGCCCCTCGTCGGGATATGAGTATGCAACCATTGCGGGGCATAAGTTCGCAATCGTCGTGGGAGACGACTTGAGCCGTCTGCGCGACTTCAATAGTTCGGTCGACACCGTAATATCTATCAATGCACGAAAGTATTGTCGCGGAATATTGATGTCGAGATATGAGTCTATCCAACACATCGCATATGTCGAGAGCAAGAACATAATCCTTATCAATCAGGTGGGTGGAAGTGCCGACATTATATATGACGGCTCCTCTTGTATATTCAACAAACGAGGCGAGGTGACGTTGCTTATGAAGAGCTTCGACGAGGACTTCGCTATGTTCGATGTCGACAATGATGTGAAGGGCGAGACGCGTCCTCCGCTACAGTCATATCTCGACAGACCACGTATTCAGTATCGTGCAATGTGTCTGGGACTGAGAGACTTCTTCCATAAGAATGGCTACCAGAAGGCGTGCCTCGGACTCTCGGGCGGTATCGACTCGTCGGTTGTCGCATCTATCGCTGTCGCGGCGTTGGGCAAGGAGAATGTGATGGGTGTAATTATGCCGTCGGAGTTCTCGAAGCGTAACTCTACGGACGACGCGGTGCAGTTGGCTAGAAATCTCGGTATCGAGTACAACATAATCCCTATCACGGAGAGCTACAAATCTATAATCGATACGCTAAGCCCAATATTGGCAGATACGCAGGTCGACGCCACTGAGGAGAATATATTGTCGAGAATACGTACGACTATCCTGATGGCGCTCCAAAATAAGAGGGGTTACATACTCCTCAACTCCTCAAACAAGAGCGAGAATGCGCTCGGTCTCTGCACACTCTACGGCGACACGGCTGGTGCGATAAGCATCACGGGCGATCTCTACAAGAGTGAGATCTACGACATCGCAAAGCACATAAACAAACGAATGGGCGACATTATCCCCGAGGCAATTCTCAATCGTGAGCCCTCGTCGGAGCTCCGCCCAGATCGTCGCGATGCGCATAGCTTGCCATCCTACGAGGTGGTAGATGCAATTGTCTATCGTATGATAGATAAGAATGAGCACCGCGAGGAGATCATCAACGCAGGCTTCGAGATGAGAGATGTGGAGCTGATCCACAAGATGATTATGCAGAGCGAGAAGAAGAGATACCAATATCCACCTGTGCTTCGTCTCTCGAATGTGTCGTTTGGGCACGAGTGGGTTATGCCACTCTCGCATAAGTATGGCGACTAACGGATATTGTGATTAACGATGAGCCGCAAGGGTTTTTCTCATAGTGCTGAGGTCGTCTCGATCGGCGATGGTAACGCTGTGGAGTTGATGATCGTGAGTGCTACCGCGTGCGACGGTTGCCACGCTAAGGGTAGCTGTGGTGCGTCGGGCGACGAGGAGGGGCGACAACGAGTGGTAAGAGTGGTGAGCGATCTCGCTCCATTGCTCAAGGTTGGAGAGAGGGTTGAGCTCTCTATTAAATATGGTATAGGTGCATATGCGATCATTCTCGCCTATGTAGTACCTTTGTTTCTGTTCGTTGGCTCTATTGGCATCTCTATTGCTGTGGGGGTCGACGATGGTGTGGCGGCGCTGATAGGTTTTGCTGTCGCTGCGATATATTACTGCGGAGTCTACGCTATGCGCAAGCGGACTGAGCAGGTTGTTAAGTTTGAACTACGGAGATATAACTAACTTATAAAACACTAAATATGAATGGTTTAATCTATACCGTCGCGACGCTCAGTATTTTGGGTATTGTCGCTGCGGTAATCCTTTACTATGTGGTGCAGCTCTTCAAAGTAGAGGAGGATCCTCGCATAGACGAGGTCGAGAAGCTTCTTCCAGGGGCGAATTGTGGAGGTTGTGGCTTTGCTGGCTGTCGCGGTTTTGCTGTGGCAATGGTCGAGCGCGACGACATATCGGAGCTCTACTGCCCTGTGGGCGGTGCTGCTGTGATGAATCCTGCAGCTGAGTATCTAGGTAAAGCACCAGCGGAGAAGATGCCGATGACGGCGACGTTGAAGTGTGGTGGTTGCAAGGAGAAGCGTCCGCAGACCAACACCTACGATGGTGCTAAGTCGTGCGCCATCGCCTCGTCGTTGTATGTGGGCGAGAGCGGTTGTAGCGCAGGTTGCTTGGGCTTTGGCGATTGTGTCGTGAACTGTAAGTTTGGCGCTATGTCGGTCAACCCTGCGACAGGTCTCGTGGAGATTGATGCCGAGAAGTGTACGGCGTGTGGCGCTTGTGTCAAGAGCTGCCCCCGTTCGTTGATCGAGCTACGCAAGAGGTGGCCTAAGGAGAGAGCGATATATGTGGCGTGCTCGTCGAAGGAGAGGGGCGCTGCAGTGATGAAGGCCTGCAAGTCGGGCTGTATCGGTTGCGGTAAGTGTGTGAAGGAGTGTGCGTTCGACGCCATCACGGTGAAGGATAACCTCGCCTACATAGATCCATATAAGTGTAAGTTGTGCCGTAAGTGCGAGGCTGTCTGCCCCACGAAGGCTATCGCGATGAAGAACCTAAAACCAATCGAGTTGAAACCAGTCGATAAACCAGCCGCTGCAGCGACTAAAAAGGAGGAGGCTTAAGATATTATGAAGAAGTTTTCAATCGGAGGAGTACATCCACCAGAGAATAAGTTGGGACGCAAGATCCCGATTCAAGTAATGGAGTTGCCTAAGAGAGCCTACATACCTCTCGGACAGCACATTGGTGCGCCTGCTACGGCTATTGTCGCTAAGGGCGATATGGTCGTTACGGGGCAGTTGATAGCTGAGGCTACGGGATTTATGTCGGCAAATATCCACTCGTCGGTGACGGGAAAGGTCTTTTCGGTCGGCGTAGAGAAGAGTGCGCAGGGACTCTCTGTTCCGACGATCGTTATTGATCGTGCCGAGGAGGAGATCTGGGCTGAGGAGATCGACACGACGGCTGAGGTGGTCAGAGTGTGCGACCTCGAACCTATCGCGATCTTGGACAGGATCAAGGCGGCGGGTATAGTCGGTATGGGAGGTGCTACGTTCCCAACACACGTGAAGCTGTCGATACCGCCACAGAAGAGGGCGGAGTCGCTTATTATTAATGGTGCGGAGTGCGAGCCATACTTGACATCCGACCACCGCTCGATGTTGGAGCGTGGTGAGGAGTTTATGATCGGAGTGTCTCTGCTTATGAGGGTTATTGGGGTTGCTAATGCCTACGTAGGTATCGAGAGCAACAAGCCCGATGCGATCGAGAAGTTGACGGAGTTGGCGAATGATTTCAAGGGTGTGGAGGTTGTGCCGCTCAAGGTGCAGTATCCGCAGGGAGGTGAGAAGCAGTTGATCGAGGCGATCACAGGTCGCGAAGTTCCTCCTCCTCCAGGGTTGCCGATCGACGTAGGTGCTGTTGTGGTGAATGTCTCGACTGCGATCGCGGTATATGAGGCTGTGCAGAAGCGTAAGCCTCTGATCGAGAGGGTGGTGACAGTGAGCGGAAAGTCCTCTGACCAGCCACTAAATATGGTGGTGCGTTTCGGAACACCTATTTCGGCTCTGTTGGAGAGGATCGGAGGTCTGCCCGACGACACAGGAAAGGTTATTAACGGAGGTCCTATGATGGGTCGCGCGATGGTCAACCTCGACAGCCCCGTAACTAAGGGGTGTTCGGGCATCACGATTGTCGCTGTCGGCGAGGCGGAGCGTGCAGAGGAGTCGCCCTGCTTGAAGTGTGGTAAGTGTGTCTCGGCGTGCCCGATGTCGTTGGAGCCATATCTCTTGTCGAAGTTGATGAAGAGGGGGGCGATGGAGCAGCTTGAGGAGCGCAATGTAACGGATTGTATCGAGTGCGGTAGTTGTCAGTTCACCTGCCCTGCGAAGTTGCCATTGTTGGATTACATACGATTGGGTAAGCAGCGTGTGATGGGTATCATTCGCGCCCGCTCGATGAACAAATAAATTTAACGAATAAAAAGAGCAAAATAATGTCAAACAAACTATTCGTATCCCCCTCGCCACACGTTGTAGGTGATCTGTCGAGTCACCGCATAATGCGAGATGTGATTATAGCGCTTCTACCCGCGCTCGCCATTTCGGCACTCTACTTCGGCTATATGTCGTTGGTTGTGAGCGCAGTGGCTGTTGCGTCGTCTATATTTTTTGAGTACACTATCCGCCGCTTTATGTTTGGCGAGAAGAGTGTGGGTTGTGATCTGTCGCCCATCGTCACAGGTCTGCTGTTGGCGTTCAATCTGCCTGCGTCGATTCCGTTGTGGATCGTTGTTATCGGGTCGTTGGTCGCTATTGGTATCGCGAAGATGACCTTTGGCGGTCTGGGCAAGAACCCATTCAACCCTGCATTGGTGGGGCGTGTCTTTTTGTTGATCGCCTATCCTGTTCAGATGACCACGTTCCCTGGTGTGGAGGGTGTTGTAGATAGCTTCTCGGGGGCGACACCTCTCGCAGCGATGAAGAGTGCGGAGGCTCCTGTGGAGTTCCTCGCGAGCCTCAACTTCCAAGATATGATGTTGGGTGCTATCCCGGGCTCGATGGGTGAGGTGGCGTCGTTGCTACTCATTTTGGGCGGTATCTATATGCTTGTGCGTCGCGTGATTACGTGGCACATACCTGTCGCAGTGTTGGGGTCGATGGCTCTCTTTGCCGTGGTGTTTGGAGTATGCGGAGGATTTGGAGTGGAGGATGCATTGCGCTTCTCGGCGTTCCACATATTGGCAGGCGGTGCACTGTTGGGTGCTATATTTATGGCTACTGACTATACAACTTCGCCAATGACCCACAAGGGAATGGTGATATTTGGTGTCGGAATTGGTCTCCTGACGATGGTGATACGTCTGTGGGGCGCCTATCCAGAGGGTATGTCGTTCGCTATTTTGATTATGAATAGCTGCGTGCCACTCATCAACAAGTATGTTAAACCAACGCGCTTCGGTGCAAAAAAATAGTAGAGCAATGAAGAGTACACTATTGAATATGGTTCTGTCGCTGTTCGGCATCACGCTTATCGCCTCGGCAGGTGTGGCAGGTGTCTACGAGTTGACCAAAGAGCCCATAGCCGCCGCAAAGAGTGCTGCGGTGAGAGAGTCGCTCACGATGGTATTGCCCGAGTTCGACAAGAGCGAGATGGAGAGTGTGACGGTCGACGAGTTGCCGATCGACATCTACACCGCGTCGATGGGGGGAGAGGTTGTTGGATATGCAGTCCAGAGCGCCACAAAGTTGGGATATTCGGGTCTCATCACGATGATGGTGGGTGTCGATCCTGAGGGAGAGTTGCTCAATGTAAGTGTGTTGAGCCACAACGAGACTCCTGGTCTCGGCGGTGACATCGACAACGACAACAACTCGTTGATATTTAGCGTACAGGGTAAGTCGCTAGAGGCGATCGACGACCTCAGGGTGACTAAGGATGGTGGCGACGTTGATGCGTTGACAGGTGCTACGATCACCTCTCGTGCCTACATTGATGTGATTAAGCGCGCCTACTCTGCGCTGTCGGAGCAGGCATTAGTAAAGAAGGGGGGTAGCAATGAGTAAGCTGCATATGGTGCTGAGTGGGATTGTTAAGAACAACCCTATCTTCGTTTTGGTGTTGGGTATGTGTCCTACGTTGGGTACTACCACCTCTGCGAGCAACGGTCTCGGAATGGGTGCTGCGACGATGATGGTGCTCATAATGTCGAACATTGTGATCTCTCTGATTAAGGGGCTCATCCCCGACAAGGTGCGCATCCCTGCCTTCATCGTCGTCATAGCTTCGTTCGTGACTATTATTGGTATGTTGATGCAGGCGTATCTGCCGTCGCTCTTTGCTAGTCTCGGAGTATTCATTCCGCTGATTGTGGTGAACTGTATCATCCTCGGACGTGCGGAGTCGTTCGCCTCGAAGAATGGTGCGTTGGACTCGGCACTCGATGGTGTGGGTGTGGGTCTTGGCTTTACGCTCGCCTTGACAGCTATTGGCGCCGTGCGCGAGGTGTTGGGCGCAGGTGCTATCTTTGGCTTCGACCTCGGTATTTCGAGCTACACGCCGTTGATCTTTATCTTGGCGCCAGGTGCATTCTTTGTGCTCGGCTACTTGATGGTTTTGTTTAATAAATATCTAAAATAGAGAGCGCTATGGAGATTTCATTCTTTGCAATTATAATTGGAGCGATATTCGTAAATAACGTTATCCTCTCGCAATTTTTGGGTATATGCCCCTTCTTGGGAGTCTCGTCGAAGGTCGAGACATCTATGGGAATGGGCGCCGCAGTGACATTCGTGATGGCGATTGCGTCGGTTGTGGCGTGGTTGATACAGAGCTACATCCTCGTGCCGCTCGATATTGTCTATATGCAGACAATCGTCTTTATATTGGTGATCGCAGCTTTGGTGCAGATGGTGGAGATCATCTTGAAGAAGGTCTCGCCAGTGTTGTATCAGGCACTCGGTATATTCCTACCCCTTATCACCACTAACTGTGCGGTGCTGGGAGTCGCTATATTGATGATACAGAAGGAGTTCTCGCTTATGCAGAGCCTCGTCTATGCAGTCTCTGCAGCGTTGGGATTTGCGCTGGCAATGGTTATCTTCGCAGGTATTCGCGAGCAGCTGGAGCTAGATGATATGCCCGAGGCATTCCGTGGTATTCCAATTGCACTAATTACAGCCGGTATCCTCGCTATGGCGTTTATGGGATTCTCTGGGTTGGTGTAGTTTTTGTCGGGGTAGACGTGGGGGACTGCGCTTATGTCGCGCGGGCGGCAAGCTAGCTTGCATTTGCTTTTTGTCGCGGCAATTATAGGGGTACTTCGTACTACAAAAGATTAAGGTGTAGAGCTTTATGAAAGTTAACTTTCAATGCTCTACACCTTAACCTTTTTATGTCAGCCAACGGCTACATCGCCTCGTCGATTGTCCAGACGAATGCGCGACACCCTTGCATTTTCGTTACGGAGTCGAGTTTGCGCAGCTCTTCGAGGAGAGGTGCGACCTTCTCCTCCTCCATCATCGAGAGTATTGACGAGTTCATTGACGGCCACGCGTGTGTGCCGTAGTGAGGTTCGCCATCCTCAGATCCGCGTCCAAGTGTGAGCTCCCACTTCGAGAATCCTCGTATTTCGAGCCTCTCGAAGATGGCGTTGACACGATCTGTCAACGCCTGATTGTATGATATAAATACTGCTTTCATTATTTTGCTTTTTTTCGTAAGTTACTCTGCTGCGGCAATCTTTGCTGCCTTCTTGTCGTCGCGGCGCTGCTTTGCACCCACCATCAGTGCGTAGAAGATTGGGATGACGAAGAGAGTCAGGATGGTCGAGAAGGTCAAGCCTCCGATGACGGCGATACCCATCGGCTGCCACGTCTCCGACCCTGCGCCTGTACCCATAGCCATCGGCATCATACCCAAGATGGTGGTGAACGAGGTCATCAAGACGGGGCGCAGACGGCTCTTAGCACCCTCCACAACTGCCGTGTAGATCGTCGCACCACGCTCCACGAGTAGGTTCATATAGTCGATCATCACGATACCATTCTTCGTCACGATACCCACCAACATAATTGCACCAATCAGAGCGATGAGCGACATCGGTACAGATGTTATGTAGAGCGCAAGGATAACTCCAGTGAAGGCTAGAGGGATGGTGAACATAATGATGAATGGGAAGAGCAGCGACTCGAACTGTGTCGCCATAACGATGTAGACCAAGATCACGATGAGCAGGAAGAGCAGTCCGAGGTCGCCAAATGCCTCCTGCTGATCCTCGATTGTTCCGCCAATCTCGATCGACACGCCGTCGGGCACATCGTAGTTGCTGATAACCTCGTTGATGCCTGTTATGACATCGCTCAGTGGGACGTCTGCACCGAGCGATCCTTCGACCATAATTACGCGCTGGCGATCTTCGCGCTCGATTGTTGGTGCGGCAAATATCTCCTCCACGCGTGCTACATCCTGCAGCTTGATCGCCTCGCCCGTAGAGCCGTAGAGAGTGATCTGCTCCACGTCGCTGATAGAGGTTCGATACTCCTCGCTGTAGCGTACGACTATGTCATACTCCTCGCCATCCTCGCGGTAGAGGCTCGCTGTGAGTCCGTTGATGCGGTTGCGCACGTAGGTTGCCACTGTGGAGTAGTTCAAGCCGTGGTAGGCGAGTTTCTCGCGGTCGAACACCACGTTGTACTCGGGGCGTAGGTCGTCGCGAGAGAGGGCAACGTCGCGGATGCCGGGGATGGTTGAGAAGCGACTCTTTAGATCGTTGGCGATCATATTCGTCTCCTCCATATCGTAGCCAAAGACCTTGACGTCGATCGTGGCGCCTCCGCTCATTGAGCCTGAGTTTCCGCCTGGGGTGACGGTGTAGCTGCGCACTTCGGGTATCTGGTCGAACTCCTTACGGAGGAGGTCGGAGATTACGTAGATGCTGCGTTCGCGAGTGACAGAGTTCTCGGGCAGACGCATATTGTAGTTGATGATGTAGGATCCTGTGGTCTGCATCGCCGCAAATGCGTTCGACGAGTTGTTGGCTCCCGACGACGCCGACACGATCGACACCTCGGGGAACTTAGCGAGGATTATATTGTCGATCTGGCGAGCTATGCTTGCCGTGTACTCCACCGACAGGTTCTGCTCCAGCTTGACAGTCGCTGCGATGATACCGTTGTCTGAGGGTGGGAAGTACTCCGTCGCGATGAGTCCGTTACCGACCATCATAAGCGAACCGACAAATACGCCCGCTACGGTGAGCAGCGAGTAGCGGCGATAGCGCAAGACGAAGCTGAGGCACTTGGCGTATGTCTCGTCTAACCACGCGAGGAACTTGTCGATAGGTTTGTAGATGATTCCGATACCTTTATATGTGTGTTCGCTGCCGCTGCTCTTCAATATGTAGGCTGAGAGCATCGGCGTGAGCGTGATAGCTGCAGTAGTCGATACGCAGACAACGATGGTGACGATCCAACCAAGCTCGCGGAACATAATACCTGCCATACCTGGAACCATCGTGAGGGGCATAAATACCGCCGCCACAACTAGTGTCGTAGCGATGACAGATAGCCACACCTCGTTGGTCGCATATATAGCCGCCTCCTTGGGGCTCGAACCCTTGTCGATGTGGGTCGAGATATTCTCCAGTACCACAATCGCGTCGTCGACAACCATTCCGATCGCTATCGAGAGCGACGACAACGAGATGATGTTGAGCGTAGACCCTGTGGCGAAGAGATAGATGAACGAGCAGATCAGCGAGATGGGGATAGTAAGACAGATAATAAAGGTTGCCCTCCAGCGACCCAAGAAGAACATCACCACCAACACCACGAAGAAGAAGGCGTAGAGGATTGTCTCCGAGAGTGAGTTGATACTGTTGGTGATCTCGTCAGAACCCTCGAAGATGAGGCTTAGCTTCACATCTGAGGGTAGCGACGCCTGGATCTTTGGCAGCTCCTTGTTGATAGCATTGACTATGTCGACGGTGTTGGCACCTGACTGCTTCTGGATGATTACGCGAACACCCAGGTCGCCGTTGAAACGCTCATCCATCGTCGACTTTTCGAGTGTGTCGCGCAGGTGGGCGATGTCGGAGAGCATCACGGTGCGTCCGCCGCGGTTCGACACAACCACGTGGGCTAGGTCGTCGCTTGAGGTGAACTCGCCGTCGCTCTTGATGTTGTAGGTGTTGCTACCTATGTCGATCGTTCCTGCTGGTATGTTGACATTCTCGGCGGCGATGATCGAACCTATAGACTCCACCGACAATCCGTATGCCTCGATCTTCTTGGGGTCTACATTAACCTGCACCTCGCGTTCGGGCGCACCCATAATTGTCACCGCTCCCACGCCGTCGATGCGGTTGAGGGCGTTGGTGAGTTTGTCGTCGAGGATCTTCGATATGGCGTTGTAGCTCTCGTCGGAGGTGACGGCGAGCATCATAACTGGCATCATCGAGGTCGAGAACTTGAAGATAGTGGGGTAGTCGACGTCGTCGGGTAGGTAGCTCTGCGCGAGACTCACCGCGTCGCGTATGTCGTTGGTTGCCTCCGTCAGGTCGATTCCATACTCGAATTCGAGTGTTATCATCGATACGTTGTCGGACGAGGTCGATGTCATACTCTTCATATCGTCGACAGTGTTGAGGTTATCCTCCAACACGCGCGTTATGTTGGTCTCGATGTCGGCTGCGTTGGCACCCGAGTAGGTAGTGATTACCGATATTTGGGGGATCTCAATCTCTGGATATTGATCCACCGCAAGCTGGTTGAGCGAGTAGAGTCCGAAGATCATCACACCGATGAAGATGAGCATCGTCGATACGGGCTTCCTTACTGCGCTTTCATATATTTTCATATCTCTTCTTCTCTATTATTTAACCTCGATAGGTGTGCCGTCGGATATACGCGAGAAACCCGTCACAAGGACCTTCTCGCCTGGTTTTAGACCCGACAAGATGTCGATCTGATCACCTACCTGGCGACCCTTCGTCACCCTGCGGCGCTCCGCGACACCATTGTTGTCGACAAATACGTAGTTCTCCGCCGAGCCAAACTGCTTCTGTACCGCTACGTCGCGCACCAAGATTGCACTCTTCGAACCCATATTGAACCTCGTGCGACCATACATTCCTGGGCGCAACACCTTCGAGGCGTTGGGCACTGTAACCTCCACGGTGAATGTGCGTGTCGAGGCGTCGAGTGTGGGGTAGATAAGCGATACCTCGCCCTTGAAGCTCTTGTCGGGGTAGATGTCCACCGTCATATCGACAGCCATACCCATCTTGACGTTGGGGTAGTACTGCTCCGAGATCTGAACCAACACCTTCAACTTGTCGATCTGCGCAATGTGGAGGATCGCCTGCGAGGTGAAGAGGTCGCCCGCCTCAGCGTTGCGTGCCGTCACTACTCCCGATATGGGCGATCGTATCTCGATGTTCTTGCGCATATCCTCCGCCATCTCGATCTGTACGTCGAGCGACGCCTTTGTCTGGTCGAGTGTCTGGCGCGATATTCCGCCTGCCTCGTAGACTGGGACGAGACGGTCGTAGTCTGCCTGTAGGTTGGATAGTGCTATCATCTGCTGGTTGTAGAGCGTAGGGTCGAGCGTCGCCACTACCTCCCCCTCTTTGACCATATCGCCAATCTCAAAGTTGATCGTCGAGATGCGTACTCCCTGTGCTGCAGGGATGATGTTGTTCTCTTTGTAGGCGTAGATCTCCGAGGTGAACTCCTCGCTCTGCTGGATCGTCTGCGATACGGCTGCCTCGCTGCGTGTGAGAACTCTACTCTGTGTCGTTGACTCCGTCGTTTGCGAGGTGCTTTTGCTCTCGCCGCTCGATGCGCAGCTGGCGCAGAGGGCTAGGGTTAGTGCTGCAAAAAATACTCTTTTCATCTTTTATGCTTAAATGTTTTTATTATTCGTTCTGTTCTCTCTACTCTGCTCCGACTATACGGTCATACTCGCTCTTGGCGGTGAGTAGGTCGTAGATAGCTTGTGATAGGTTGAGCTCCGCCTGCGTCAACGAGAGTCGTGCAGAGTTGAGCTCTAGGATTGTGCCGGCACCTGCCGTGTAGCGTGTGTTGGATATGTCGTACGCCTTGGTCGCCTGCTCCACCGTCTGCTGCTGAGCGTAGAGGCTCTCGCGTGCGGTGTAGACATCGCTGATCGCGGTGCTGAGGCTTACGCCAATGCTCTGCTCGGTGTAGGCGCGCTGCAGCTCGATCTGTTTGATCTGGTTCTTGATCTGCTTCGAGCGGTTCGTTGTCGAGAGACCTGCGAAGATCGGGATGTTGAGACTCAGCCCCACATAGATAGGCTGCTGCCAGAAGAACCCTTCGTTGGACGACGACGACCCATTGAGCGAGAACGAATCCATATTGTTTCCCGTGATGTTGAGCTGCCCAAACGCACCGAGCGTAGGCATACGCGAGGCGTTGTTGATCTTGAGTTGGTGCTTCAACATATCCTGCGATAGTGCCAACGACTTGAGCGTCGTGTTGTCCGAAATGTCGTTGGGGAGGATCTCCGCACCCGACAGAGCCGAGGGTTGCATCTGATCGAGCGAGCCTACAACTGTGATCTCTACACCCTGCGGAATCGAGAGGTACATCTTCAATAGATCCTTCGCAATCTTGATCGAGGCGCGTGTCTGCACAATAGTGGGCTGCAGGTTGCTGTACTGAACCTGTGCCGTGAGAAGATCATACTCCGCAGCCAAGCCGTTGTCGAACTTAACCTGTGTCTCGTCGACAGTCTGCTTCGAGGTTGCCGAGCTCTCCTCCAACACCTCTAGCGAGCGCTCTGCGAGTAGCACGCCATAGAAACTATCCTTGACAGCTGCGATCATATCTATGCGCGACGCACGTGCCGTCTCAACTGCCGACTCCGCCTCAGTAGCATTCATCTTCAGCGTGCGATAGACGGCTGGCGCAAAGAGCGCTACAGAGATGTTGCCTGTCGCCGAGAGTGTCGCATATTGGTCGCCTCCGAGGGAGAAACCTCTTGCGAGACTCTGGTTCTTGAGTGTCTGGTTGTAGGTGCCATCTATGTCGACTTGCGGCAGCAACGATCCCATAGTCGTCTTGCGCACATAGTCGTAGCGCTCCACCTCTAGCTCGGCGATCTTAATGGTGGGATTCTCGCTCAGCGCCATCTCAACTGCGTCGCTGAGAGTCAGGTTGAGCACCTCCGCTGCCGATGTCGAGGTTGCTGTCACCACACCTGCGAGGAGTGTGACGGCTAGAAATAATCTTCTCATTTTATAACTTTGGTTTATTGTTTTCATTATTCGTATAACTGTCGATTATGTCAATCCCCGATGGGGTAGCGATACCGCGCAAGAAATATACCATCATCTCGTAGAGCGCCTGGGCTGGGGAGATCGACTCGGGGAGCGGATGTGTGTGTGTCTCTAGTGTTACACTCGTCACGATAGTGTCGATCATCGTGATAGCCAGATCGAGGTTTGCCTGCGGATTTATAACGCCAGCCTCGACACCATACTCCAGACCTCGTTTTAGGTCGGTGTGGTGGCGATCCTTGCGTGTGTCGTTGATGCGTGTGTAGGTGGCGCTGTGGAATTTGCGTAGGGTCTTTATCAACAGCCAGTTGACCTCCGAGCGGCGAATTACGTTCTGCATAACCATCAGAAATGCGATCATAACGTTTGGGGCGCTGCGACCAATCGTCTCGTTCTCGATCTCGAACTTGTCGAAGTGGTGCGATATGGCGAGGAATATCAGCTCGTCCTTGTCTCCGAATATCTCGTAGAGCGTGCGTTTTGACATACCTGCGCGCTGAGCTATATCGTCCATCCTTACCGCCTTGATACCCTCGGTTGTGAACATTATGCTCGCTAGTTCTATTACCTTCTCTTTTGTGTTGTTATTCATTTTTAGATTTCTTTTGATGGTGGCAAAGGTATGTATTAAAACCAGACAAACCAAAAAAGTTTTCTGTTTTTCGTCGTTTTTAGTAAAAAAAACTTAAAATCTTTGTAAAACTGCTGCGAAACGACTATATTTGTTGAAAATCAACCGAACTATGAGTGTGAAAACAGAGACCAAACAGAGTGCGACGCTCGCAATAATCGAGCGCGACGAGTGGCTACAACCTGTCGCCTACGAGGTGACACGACGCCACCAACTATATCTTGATGCTCTACGTAAGATCGAGGGCGAAGATGGTGAGTCATCTATCCTAGACTATGCCAATGCACACCACTACTTTGGGTGGCATCGCGACGAAGAGATGCAGGGGTGGTGGTTCAGAGAGTGGCTACCTGCGGCGCACGACGTCTATATCTTCGGTGAGTTCAACGGATGGCAGCGTACGCAGCTGCGTCTCAACAAGAGCTGCGAGGGGGTGTGGAGCATATTCCTTGCCGACGCTCAGTTTAAGTATAGGCTCATTCACGGTTCGCTCTATAAGATCCACGTCAATGGCGACAATGGTTGGTTGGATCGTATCCCTGCCTACGCCACACGTGTCGTGCAGGATGACTTTACGAAGAACTACACCGCGCAGTTCTGGGTGCCGCAACCATTCGATTGGGGTGAGCCCTTTGTCCCTGCTAAGGGTGGGCAGCTGCTGATCTACGAGGCGCACGTCGGTATGGCTGTGGAGCGACAGGGGGTCGGTACCTATATAGAGTTTAAGGATAACATCCTACCCGAGATTAAGCGCAAGGGCTACAATGCTGTGCAGCTTATGGCGGTGGCGGAGCACCCATACTACGGTTCGTTTGGCTACCACGTGTCGTCGCTATTTGCGCCGTCGTCGAGGTTCGGTACGCCCGAGGAGTTGAAGGAGTTGATTAGGCGTGCGCACGAGCTGGGTATTGCGGTGATTATGGATATTGTACACGCACACTATGTGAAGAATCTAAATGAGGGTATTAGTGAGCTCGACGGCTCGCCCAACCTCTACTCTCCTGCTGGCGCCGCAGGGTATCAGAAGCATTGGGACTCAAAGACATTCGACTTCGCAAAGCCACAGGTGCAGCATATGTTGCTCTCGAATGTGAAGTATTGGCTCGACGAGTTCCACTTCGACGGCTACCGTTTCGACGGTGTCACATCTATGATATATACTCACCACGGATATACTGAGTTCGACTGCCGCGAGAAGTTCTTCAACGAAGAGGTCAACGTCGAGGCGATGACATACCTCACCCTCGCCAACAAGTTGATCCACGACATTAACCCTCGTGCGATCTCCATAGCGGAGGATGTGAGCGGTATGCCTGGAATGTGCAACAAGATCGAGGATGGAGGCGTTGGGTTTGACTACCGTTTGGCGATGGCTATTCCCGACTTCTGGATCAGGATATTGGAGGATCAGCGCGACGAGGAGTGGAATATATGGGAGATGTGGGACATTATGACATCGCGTCTGGCAGGTGTCAAGACTATAGCCTACGCCGAGTCGCACGATCAGGCGATGGTGGGCGACAAGACCCTGGCGTTCCGACTGATGGATAGCGAGATGTACACCTCGATGAATAGAACGACGGAGAGCCTCGTGGTTGATCGCGGTATGGCGCTCCACAAGATGATACGTCTGGTGACGATTACAACGGGAGGTGAGGCGTATCTCAACTTTATGGGCAACGAGTTTGGTCATCCCGAGTGGATCGACTTCCCTCGCGAGGGCAACGAGTGGAGCTACCAGCACGCGCGTCGTCAGTGGTCGTTGGCGAAGAGTGGATTACTGAAATATTCGTGGCTCGGTGAGTGGGATCGTGCGATGGTTTCGTTGGTGAAGAGGTATAAGCTGCTGAGTGCAGGCTATCCATATAGGTTGCAGATGGATGAGGAGAACAAGACGATTGTCTATCGCCTTCGCTCGTTGATGTTTGTTATCAACTGGCACACGTCGGCATCTATCCCCGACTACGAGATCGACTGCGAGCAGCACGGAAAGTACACTCCTATTCTGTCGACCGATCAGAAGAAGTTTGGTGGTGCGGAGAGAGTAGATATGAAGAGCGAGCACTTCTCGTATGAACAAGATGGTAAAGCTAAGGTGAAGGTCTATAACACCTCGCGATCGGCTACTGTATATAAGATTGAGAGATAAAACTCCACTATAGAGTAATGAAACTGACGATTTTGGGGAGTGGGACTTCGCAGGGTGTGCCCACGATAGGTTGCGGCTGCGAGGTGTGTAGGTCGAGAGATGAGAGGGATATGCGACTCCGCAGCTCCGCGATGGTGGAGTGGGATGGGTTGCGAATAGTGATTGATGCCACACCCGACTTTCGCCAGCAGATGTTGAGGGCAGGGGTGCGTCGCATAGATGCGCTGCTGCTCACACACGAACATAAGGATCACACAGGGGGGCTCGACGACACTCGGGCTCTCAACTTTGTAGACTATCCGATAGTCCATCGTCTGCAGCTATATGGCACTGCGCCGACACTCAACGCGATGAAGCGAGACTACTACTACGCATTCACCGACAACAAGTATCAGGGTGTCCCCGAGATAGATCTCCACTACATAGAGCGTGGTGCGACATTCACGGTGCGCAGCGAAGATGGTGAGCGCGAGGTGGAGGTTGTGGCGATTGATGGATTTCACGCGCCACAGTTTGGGGTGACGGGTTACAGATTTGGCGACGTGGCGTATCTGACCGATTTTAAGCGTATTGCCGACTCTGAGGTGGAGAAGTTGAGAGGATTGAAGGTGTTGGTTGTCAACGCGTTGAGGTGGAAACACCACCACTCACACTTCTCGGTCGATGAGGCGTTGGAGCTGGTCGAGAGGATCAAGCCCGAGAGGACATATTTTACCCATCTCTCGCACGACATTGGTCTCTACGATGAGGCGATGGCGAAGTTGCCCGAGGGGGTTGCACTCGCCTATGATGGGTTGGAAATTTTGGTGTAAAAAATTTAGACTATATATTATATATGAAGAGAATGGATGGTAAGTGCGTCGTCGTAACTGGTGCATCGTCGGGAATTGGTGAGGCTCTGGCTCGCGAGTATGCAGCGCTCGGCGCAAAGGTTGTGTTGGGAGCACGTCAGGAGGCGAAGCTCAAGGAGATAACCGCAGGAATCGTAGCCGCAGGTGGCGAGGCTAGCTACTCGCTCGTCGATGTAGTCGACACCGAGCAGTGCGACGCTCTAATAAAATGCGCCGTGGATAACTATGGTGGAGTAGATGTGTTGATTTGCAACGCTGGACTCTCGATGAGGGCTCTCTTCGACGATGTGGATCTTGAGGTTCTGCATCGTCTGATGGATGTCAACTTCTGGGGCACGGTGAACTGTGTAAAGTCGGCATTGCCCTATGTTCAGAGTTCGAGGGGGTCGATTGTCGGTGTCTCGTCGGTGGCAGGTCTGCACGGACTTCCAGCTCGCACTGGCTATTCGGCGTCGAAGTATGCGATGACAGGATTTTTGGAGACGATACGAATTGAGAATATGAAGAAGGGGGTGCGCGTGATGATCGCCTGCCCAGGTTTCACCGCCTCCAACGTGCGTCTGTCGGCGCTCACGGCGGATGGTAGCAATCAGGGCGAGACACCTCGCGACGAGGATAAGATGATGACAGCCAGGGAGGTGGCGCAGATAATTATCCGCGACACACAGCGCGGCAAACGCCTATCGTTGATGGAGTTCAATGGTCGAGCGACACACTTCATTAAGAAGCTGTTCCCTGCATTTCTCGACAAGATGTTCTACTCACATATGGCGAAAGAGCCCGACTCGCCACTCAAGTAGTGCTAGATAGCGCTTTTTGTCTGTTGCTCCTTCTCGGCTAGTTGGATAGTTGCCGTCTCGTGGTCGATGTCGCACGCTGCGCAGTTGCTGTGGCAGCCGAAGTCGTGGCAGTTGACGCCATCTTGGTCGACGCGAGTCTCCTGGACGGCACACTTGATGCCGAGTGCACGCATATGTTTGTTGGTCGAGATCTCAGAGTCGATGAAGTGACCCTTTATCATCAGTGTGATCGACATACCGATCATAAAAAACGCGACAGCACCGATGGAGATGAGTAGAACGACGAGCCAGTTAGCCATAAAGTAATGTATTGATTGTGAATAATTAGAACTACCAATTTGTGTAGATCGCTGCAAATTTATATATTTGTACTCAATAAAGCAAATTTAGCGAAGAAATCATTATGCGAATAGTTATTGCAGGAGCAGGAGAGACGGGGGGACACCTCGCCAAAATGTTGAGCGGTACGGGGCACGACATAACCGTAATTGACAGTGAGGCGAAGTTCCTGACGGAGGTGACATCGCTCGCCGACGTTGTTACGGTCGAGGGTGATTGTACCACCTTCGCTACGCTCCGACGCGCGATGGTGCGCAAGAGCGACCTCTTTATCTCGGTCTTGGCGCGCGAGAACGACAATATTGTCTCGGCAGTATTGGCGAAGCAGCTTGGGGCGAAGAAGGCTATCGCGAGGATCGACAACAACGAGTATCTGGAGCCCAACAACAAGGAGATATTTATCAATATGGGTATCGACTACCTGTTCTATCCCGAACAGGCGGCGGCAGGCGAGGTGATTAACCTGCTGGGACACACTGCGACGACGGAGTATGTGGATTTCTCGGGCGGTAAGTTGGCGTTGGTGGTCTTTAGGCTCGAACCCACTTCGGAGCTTTTGGGGCGCGAGTTGCAGGGTTTCTCCGACGACGAGACGCAGCTCAGCTTCAGGACTGTTGCGATCACGAGGGCTGGAAAGACGATCATCCCACAGAAGAAAGAGTGCTTTATGGAGGGGGATATGATATATGTCATCACGCGTCGCGAGACGATGCAGGAGGTGATGTTATTCTCGGGCAAGAGCAATATCGACATTAAGAATATGATGATCCTCGGAGGTTCGAAGATCGGGGTGAGAGTGGCGATGGAGATGCAGAAGCAGACCAATGTGAAGCTCGTCGACTACAATGCTGAGAAGGCGTATAGACTAGCCGAGGCGTTGGATAAGACGCTGATAATCAACGAAGATGGTCGCAACACTGAGGCGATGTTGGAGGAGGGTTTGTCGAATATGGATGCATTCGTGGCGGTTACGGGTCGTAGCGAGACCAACATCCTCGCAGCACTCCTGGCGCGACGAATGGGTGTGAAGAAGGTGATCGCGGAGGTGGAGAATCTCAACTATATCGGTCTGGCGGAGAGTATGGGGATCGACACCATAATAAATAAAAAGATGGTGACGGCGTCGAACATTTTCCGTTTTACGATGTCGACAGATGTGCAGGCGATAAAGTGTCTGAATGGATCGGAGGCGGAGGTGCTGGAGTTTATTGTCAAGCCAAACTCGCCTGCGACTAAGAATGTAGTGAAGGATCTAGAACTGCCACGCGATACGATAATTGGTGGAATCGTGAGGGGCGACAAGGTCTTTATTGCGACGGGTGCGAGTGTGATGAACGCATACGATAGAGTGGTGGTATTTGCTATGCCTGAGGCGGTTAGCAAGATTGGGCACTACTTCAACTAGGGGGATAATAGTTTTTTAACGAATCAATCGGGAAGGGCGAATTTGATGTATATAGCAGTAGCAGGAAACATAGGCAGTGGCAAGACAACGCTCGTGCAGATGCTGGAGAGGCACTACGATGCAAAGGTCTACTATGAGGAGTTGGAGAACCCCTACATAGGTGATTTCTACGAGGATATGAACCGCTGGTCGTTCAACCTCCAGGAGTACTTCCTTGCGTCGCGCATAGAGCAGATTAGCGAGATCTTGAAGGATGTGGAGAACGAGAAACGTCACATTGTGCAGGATCGAACGATATATGAGGATGCAAATATCTTTGCTCGCAACCTCGCGGATATGGGGCTTATGTCGTCGCGCGATCTGCATACGTATATGAAGAGTTTCAGCCTATTTGAGGGGTTTGTTCGCCGCCCCGATCTGTTGATATACCTCAAGGCGAGTGTGCCGAAGTTGAAGGAGCAGATCTTGCGTCGTGGGCGCGACTATGAGTCTAATATCGAGGAGGGATATTTGAGGAGTCTCGACGAGAAGTATGCGGAGTGGATAGCTAGCTACGAGGGCGAGATGCTCACCATAGATGTTGATATAGAGGATTTTGAGACAGACGACGAGGCGTTCGTCCGTATCTGTAAACATATAGATTATTTGAATGCAAAGAGAGAGAAGTAGAGAGGAGTTTTCGCCACTACCAGCCCCATTTGTGGAGCAGCTGAAGAGCAATTTGGGGGTCGAGGAGGCGGCAGAGTTGGTGGCAGCACTCGATGGTGAGTCGCCCACGTCGATTAGGGTTAACCCCTACAAGATGACAAGCAGCCCCGAGGGGTGCTGTGGGGTGGAGCGTGTGGGGTGGAGTCGCTACGGATTCTACTTGGCCGAGCGCCCATATTTCACCTACGAGAGTGCATTTCACGCTGGTGCATACTATGTGCAGGAGGCGAGTTCGCAATTTGTGGGCCATATATTAGCCTCTGCGTCGGAGGATCTTGCGGGGGCACGTATCCTTGACACCTGTGCTGCGCCTGGCGGTAAGACGACACTATACTCCACGTTGGTGGGGCTAGATGGTCTGGTTGTGGCGGGTGAGATTAACCGCTCACGTGCCTCTGTGTTGGCTGATAATGTTAGGCGCTGGGGGCTGGGTAATGTCGTTGTTGTCAATGGTGACGCCTCGCAGTTGTCGCAGTTTGAGTCGATCTACGACGTCGTAGCTGTCGATGCGCCCTGCTCGGGCGAGGGTATGTTTCGCAAGTCGTCGGGTGCTAGAGATGAGTGGTCGGTCGGTAGTGTTGCGATGTGTGCCGAGAGGCAGTTCGAGATATTGAAGAGTGCGTGGAGCGCTTTGAAGCCTGGCGGTATATTAATATATAGTACGTGTACGTTCAATCGCGCCGAGAATGAGGAGATGGTGGCGCAGTTCGAGGAGTGGACAGAGGGCGAGGTGGCGCGGTTCGACGAGGTGGAGATAGATGGTGAGTGGGGCGTGCGGAGCGCTGATGTGGGTGAGTTTCAGACATTTCGTTTTATGCCGCACCGCACTAAGGGCGAGGGGTTCTTCGCCGCAGTTGCTCGTAAGAGCTACGACGTGGGGGGACGCGTGAGGCAACCCAAGAGTCGCAAAACGATCTTCACGCCACTCTCGCGGATCGACCTCGCGGAGTGCGCAAGGTGGGTCGATCAGCCTCAGCTGATGAGCTTCTATGGCGTTGGCGACACTATATATGGTTACTACAATGCGCAGCTGGATCTGGTGAAACGTCTGGCGGAGAGCCTCACGGTGATCTATTCGGGCGTTGCGTTGGGGCAGCTATTCAAGGGCAAACTGAGCCCCGACGGTGCTTTGGCTCTCTTCGTGGGGCTCAACCGAGAGGCTATTAATGTGGCGAAGCTCGAGACGGAGGATGCAATCAGCTACCTCAAGAAGGCGGATGTGGCGGCTGCGAACTTCGAGGAGGGTGTCAACCTTGTGGTCGATGTTGAGGGGTATGCTCTAGGTTTCGTAAAACGTATAGGGGCGCGAGTCAACAACCGATATATCAACTCGTTGAGAATTATAAAGTAGAGTGGCGTATGGAGAGCAAAAAGATATACTACACGATGGGTGAGCTTGTCGAGATGTTCGACGTGAGTGCCTCGTTGATACGTCACTGGGAGGGGCAGTTTGATATTATTAGGCCTGTTCGTAACAAGAAGGGGAATCGACTCTTCACCGTTGCCGACGTCGAGAACTTCAAAATCATCTACCACCTAGTCAAGGAGCGTGGAATGACGCTCGACGGGGCGAAGCGTGCCCTCAAAAAGGGTAGCATTGTGGAGGGGTCGGCGATCGAGCGCGACGCACTTATAATGGAGCGTCTGCAGCATCTGCGATCTATGTTGGTCGAGATGAAGAGTGCGCTCGACGATAGCGGCGAGGCTGACGTGATTGATCTCGACGATGGCGCGGCATCATCGTTGCGTGGTCGCAACGACAGCGACCGTGAGCCCGATGCAGAGTCGCGCGAGTTGTTTGCGTTCTATGAGCAACGACTATTCTAAATATAGTGACAATAAATCTTAACTATCTATGAATCCAACATATAGAGTTGCCGACGTGGCAGCGATGATAGAGACAGTAGCCCCCCTCTCGTTGCAGGCTAGCTACGACAATTCGGGGCTTATCGTGGGGCATATGAGCGATGAGGTGAGGGGTATTATGATCGCCGTGGATCTCACCGAGGAGGTGATAGATGAGGCGGTTGAGAAGGGTGCAAATATGATAATTACGCACCACCCGATAATATTTTCGCCTCTGAAGCGTCTCACCTCCGCCAACTGTGTGGAGCGGACGGTCGAGATGGCGATTAAGATGGGGGTTGTGGTATATGCAGCCCACACCAACCTCGACAGCGCAGTCAACGGAATGAGCTGGCGGCTTGGTGAGATGTTGGGGTTGAGCAATATGAGATCGCTCGACGATGCCGGTTTTGGCGTTGTGGGAGAGCTGTCGGAGGAGGTTGCGACTGCCCAGTTCCTGGATTTTGTGGCGAGTCGCCTATCGCTGAAGATGATGCGTCACAGCGATATTGTGAGTGATCGTGTGCAGCGTGTCGCGATCTGCACAGGGTCGGGTGGTTCGTTGTTGAGTAGCGCTATCGGTAGCGGCGCCGACGTATATGTGACGGCAGATCTGCGATATAATGACTTTTTTGGGGCGCAAAAGGAGCTAACTTTGCTCGATGTGGGACATTATGAGAGCGAATATTGCGTTATTGAGATAATATTTGACATTTTATCGAAAAAAATGATTAACTTTGCCCTCCACAAGAGTTTGCACGGTGAGAACCCAGTTCACTACAGGCTCTATTAGAGAAGCGATTTAGATTAGAAAAACGAATATAAACTTATGGCACAGAAGAAAGTAGTTGACACAGATTATTCGATGCAGGAGAAGATCTCGGCACTCTATGAGTTGCAGAAGATCGACTCGCAGATCGATGAGATTAACAAGATCAAAGGAGAGCTCCCACTTGAGGTGAAGGATCTGGAGGATGGACTTGAGGGTCTCAACACTCGTATCGCCAACATCAAGGCGGAGATCGACGAGATCGACACACTTACAAATCAGCGCGGTCGTGAGATCGACGCTTCACGTATCCAGATCGCGAACTATAAGGAGCAGCACAACAACGTGCGCAACAATCGCGAGTGGGATGCTATCAACAAGGAGATTGAGTATCAGGAGCTAGAGATTGAGCTTGCCGAGAAGCGCCTAAAGGAGTATGCTGTGACGATCGTCGAGAAGCGTGCACTCTTCGCAAAGGCAGAGGAGGCGTTGTCGGATCACGAGATCGAGCTTAACGCGAAGCGTAGTGAGCTAGCTACAATTGAGGAGGAGACTGAGGGTCAGATCGAGGAGTTGAAGGCTAAGGGCGAGATGTCGAAGCTTCGTATCGACGAGCGACTTCTTACTGCCTACAACCGCATTAGAGGTAATGTGCGCAATGGTCTTGCGGTCGTGACAGTTCGTCGCGACGCCTGCGGAGGTTGTTTCAACAGAATCCCACCACAGCGTCAGGTTGAGGTTCGTCAGGGCAAGAAGATCATCGTTTGCGAGTATTGTGGTCGCATCTTGGTTGCTGATCCCAACGCGGAGGTATAGATCTTTTAGAGCTTTAGTGC
The DNA here is from genome assembly GCA_047178665.1 of Rikenellaceae bacterium. GTDB lineage: Bacteria > Bacteroidota > Bacteroidia > Bacteroidales > Rikenellaceae > Alistipes. Next base: position 26,066 of record JBCQTK010000006.1, read on the forward strand.
TACTATAAATTTAGGGTAGCCTGCAACTTTGGTTGTGGGCTACCCTAACTATTTGTGGCTTAGTATGTCGCGTGCTCGTGCGGCGCTTCTATTGTTGATATTTCGGATTGCTCTCGAACTCTGTGTATGCGTCGACATCGCTCAACCACCGCTGTAGGTCGCTGTAGAGTTCGTCGCACTTTTTGTGCTCGCGTGACGATAGATCTGTGCGCTCCGAGAGGTCGTCGTGGAGATTGTAGAGCTCGTTTGTGCCGCTCTCATAGTTGTGGATCAGTTTCCACTCGCCTCGCCTAACGACAGAGACGGGGCGCGACCTGAAGATCGGGTCGGTCGACTCCTTGCTGCCGCCCTGCAAGTAGGCAGGGAAGTGCCAGTAGAGTGATCGTTCGGCTAGGCTCTGCGATCCATCTAGCACCCCTCTGAGGCTCGTGCCATCGAGCGCGAGACCCTCGTTGCTGACCCCTGTGATGTCGAGGATAGTGGGGTAGAGGTCAATCTGAGATACGACGCTCTCGTCCGTAGAGTTGGGGGTGGTGTTGCCGCACCAGCGAACCATAAACGGCACACGTATGCCACCCTCGTAGAACGACCCCTTGCCTGCGCGCAGTGGGTGCTGCTTCGAAACAGAGTATAATCCACCATTGTCGGAGGTGAAGATAACCACCGTGTTCTTCGAGAGACCGCTCTCGTCGAGGTACTCCAACACTCGCCCGATGCTGTTGTCGACAGATTCGATCATTGCGGCGTATTTGGGGTTGTAGTGCTCGTCGGTTTTACCCTCCTTCGCGTTGTATTTCTCGACTAGTTCGGGCTTCGCCTGGAGCGGTGTGTGAACTGAATAGGTGGCGTAGTAGAGGAAGAATGGCTTCGTCTTGTCGCGCGTTGTAGAGAGGAAGTTGATCACCTCGTCGCCCAATCGGTCGGTGAGATACTCGCCATTTTCGCCATCGCTCAGGTGTGGATTGTTGTAGGGCGAGAAGTAGCTGTTGGGGTGTCCTTTGGAGTAGCCGCCGATGTTGGTATCGACTCCTTGGTCGATCTGTGGATTGTCGCCGAGGTGCCACTTGCCGACGTGGCATACGTTGTAGCCCCCTGCCTGCATTCGCTCGGTGAGGAGCTCGTAGCTTGGGTCGGGGAAATCACTGCTAGCTGGGGCGGTGAATTTTCGATCCTGCGCCTTTCCTCTGTTGGATGGGTTTACAGTGTTGACGCCGTGGCGCGGTGAGTAGACTCCTGTGAGCATCGACGAGCGGCTCGGGGCGCTGTTGGCTGCGGCTGCGTAGCCGTTGGGGAAGTAGAGACTCTCGCTGCGGAGTTGATCGATGTTGGGGCTCTCGTAGAAAGTACTGCCCATAAACGACAGATCACTCCATCCTAGATCGTCGACATTGATAAGGAGGATGTTGAGCGGTGTGTTGCTCTCGGCACTACACGAAAAAGAGCCCAACACTACCCCCGAGAGGAGTAGTGTTGATGTTGATCTTTTCATACTGTATTATCTTTTGAGTTTGCTTTTAACGGGTGTGATGAGTAGGTTGAACTCGTAGCTGTCGTACTTCACCTGATACTCTGGTCGTGCGATCGCATTCCAGCTGTTGACACATCCAAGTCCCATCTGCATATTGTCGAGGCATACATTGGTAAATGGCACCTTAGCAACCTCTGGCGAGTGGCTCTGACCCTTATCTTTGCCGTCGTCGAGAGAGCAGATCGTGTAGTTGAGAGCAGATGCGTAGATGGGTTCGTCGCTAGAGAACTCAAGTCCGTCTCCCTTCACGTCGAGAACTCGCCACCAACGGATGTCGCTCTTCGTTCCTGTCTCCTGTGGGCGAATGTAGGGGTAGAACTGCTCCTCTACGCTCTGGCGATACTCTCCGATTGGTGCCGACTCGTTGCGGTCGGAGTAGTTTTCGTGTGCGCCACGTCCGTAGTACTCAACTGTGTCGAATGTGTCGGGCATAGCTACCTGCATACCGAAACGGAACATACCGAGTATCTTCTGATCCTTGTTGGCTGTCATTGTCTGAGTAAGCTTGATCGCACCCTCGTTGTTGATTGTGTAGGTGAGTTTGAGAGCTGTCTCGATCTCTACGATGGTGTAGTCTGCCTCGATCATCGCTTGACCATCTTTGATAGAGTGGTTGAGCGTGTTGAGTTTGAGGGTTGGGTTGCGCCACACATCGTATTTGTTCTGTAGCTTAGCGCCATAGTCATTGTCGGTCGGAGCGCGCCAGAAGTTAGGACGTAGCTCGCTGCCGTCGTAGAGCATCGCTGCCCCGTCGACAGTGTAGAGGCTCAGGAATCCGCTCTTCTTGGTGAACTCTGCGCGGAAGCTCTCGCCCTCGACGATGAGGTAGAACTTGTCGTTCTCCTTGATTGTGGGCTCTACGATCGCTATGTTCATCGGCGCTTCGTTTTCGAGCTTGATCTCCGAGAAGTTGTAGGGCTTGACGCTTAGCTGTTGGTAGGCAACCTCGTGACCTGCGGGGAGCAAGCCGTCGCGATCTTTGAGCTTGTAGCTGAGGTTGAGCAATATCTCCTTCTTGGGGCACAATCCATCGAGCGAGTAGCCCAACGTAAGCTTCGACTTCGACTGTGGTGCAACCTCTAGGTCGAGAACCACGCCGCTCTTCACTGCGTTGCCCTCTACCGATAGCTCCCACTCCAACTTGTAGTCTTTGAGGCACTTGAAGAAGTTTTCGTTGTATATCTCGATCTCTCCCGTCTCTGCTGCAACTAGCTCCGACCAGATCGACTGATAGAAGTACTCCACCTCGTAGGCGTGAGGGTTGTAGCCGCGGTCGGGGTTGATGATTCCGTTGTTCTGGAATGTGTTGTCCGTGGCGTCGTAGCGGTTGAAGTCACCTCCGTAGGCGTAGATGTCGACACCATTATCGCCCTTCCAATGGATAGACTGATCGACAAAGTCCCAGATGAAACCGCCCTGATATGAGGGGTACTTGCGGATAAGATCCCAATACTCCTTGAATCCTCCCATCGAGTTACCCATTGCGTGGGCATACTCGCACTGAATGAGAGGAACGCGTGGATTGCTTTCGAGGTACTCTACGTTCTTCTCGTAGTTCTGGTACATTGGGCACATCACGTCGGTGAACTCGTTGCCGCGTGCCTGCTCATACTGAACGGGGCGTGAGGGATCCTCCTCCTTGATCCAGCCATATACAGCCTTGAAGTTGTCGCCAAATCCAGCCTCGTTACCCATCGACCAGAAGATGATTGAGGGGTGGTTGAATCCGCGTTGTATGTTGCGCTGATTACGCTCCATATGTGCCTTGGTGTACTCTGTGTTCTTCGCCAATGTAGCTGGTCCGTAGCCCATTCCGTGCGACTCGATGTTAGCCTCGGCAACTACGTAGAGACCATACTTGTCGCAGAGCTCATACCAGTAGTTGTTGTTGGGGTAGTGGCAGGTGCGCACGGCGTTGATGTTAAGTTGCTTCATACGCAAAACATCCTGCAACATACGCTCCTTCGAGATCACGTAGCCGTGGTCTGGGTCGAGCTCGTGGCGGTTAGCACCCTTGATGAGTACTGCTTCGCCATTGACCAATATCTGGCAGTTCTTCTGCTCGATCTTGCGGAATCCTACCTTCTGTGGGATCACCTCGCTGATCTCGCCCTTCGTGCTCTTTACGGTTGCGGTGAGGGTGTAGAGGTTAGGCATCTCGGCGCTCCACTTCTTTGGGCTCTCCACCTCGATAGTGGTGTTGAACTTGCCCGATCCCTTGACGCTCTTCGTTGCAACGATAGAGCCGCAGCAGTCGGTTAGGGCGAGATCCACAACGCCACTGCCACTCATCGTGAGCTCCACAGCGAGCGAGCCGTCGCGGTACTCAGAGTCGAGGTCGGGTGTGATGCGGATGTCGTTGAGGCGTAGCTTCTTGCGCGAGTAGAGATAGCAGTCGCGACCTACGCCCGAGAAGCGGAAGAAGTCCTGATCTTCGAGATATGTGCCGTCGCACCAGCGGAATGTCTGGAACGCGATGAGGTTCTCGCCTGCCTTGAGGTACTTCGTTATGTTGAACTCCGCCTCAAGCTTGCTATCCTCGCTGTAGCCTACGAATTTGCCGTTGACCCAGAGGTAGATGTTAGATGTGACAGAGCCGAAGTGTGCGAATATATCCTCGCCGCTCCAACTCTTCGGGATGGTGATCGTCTTGCGATATGAGCCGACGTGGTTGTTCTCGTTGGGGAAGCGTGGTGGGTCGCTCTTAAATTGTGAGCGCCAGGGGTAGCCTACATTTACATATAAGGGGTCGCCATAGCCGTTGAGCTCCCACATAGCTGGAACAGCCAGCTGATCCCAGCCACGATCGTTGAAGTCGGTGCGGAAGAAGTCGGTTGGGCGGTCGTCTGCATCCTTGACCCAGTTGAATTGCCACGCTCCGTTGAGGGTCATATAGTTCTCCGACTCCTCCATCACGTTGCGCGCAGCTTCGTCGGCGCAGTTGTAGGCGAAGTAGTTGGTGTGCATCGGGGCACGGTTGATTTGATTGACCTCGGGGTTCTGCCACTCGTTACTCTGCGCCGCTGCTGAGAGGGCGAGTAGGGCGAGCGAACAGCTCAGTAGTTCTTTTTTCATAGTCTATAAAGATTTGGTTTAAAATTTATTGCAGTTTTTGTTTAGCAAAGGTAACTAAAATTTAGTTGTGATGGGTATAAAACATCGCCCAAATTAGACGATTTTTATGTCAAAATAGAAGATTTTTTATTCACTAATCAATTTTATTGTTGAATCTAATCGTTTGCAACGTCGGAGGGGCGCGGTGTAATAATGGGTGGAAGTTGTGGAATTCTCGTTTTTTTTGTGTAGATTTGCCGTTATTATCATAGAGTTATGCGTAGGTGTATAATCTAATTTGACTAAATTATGGGATTGAGACGACGTGTTTCGGCTGGTTTTCTGGGCATCGTGGTGATGCTAATACTCTCGGGAATGGTTTCGTTCTACGAGCTAAATGTGTTGAGTAATGAGACTGACGACATACTCGGTACAAATCGTAGGTATCGCGACATCACTCTGCACCTGACAGCCGCTCTGCGCGATCAGAACAGAGCCTTTGTGCAGATGACAGCCTACGACGATCGTAGCTACGACTCGCTCTGCCTGCTATCGACCGAGCGCCTCGACGAGGCGTTGCGCGAGGCGAGGGTGGAGACGATGGTTGTCGATATTGTCGACACGCTCGGAATTGTGGCGTCGCAGCTGCAGACGGTGACACAACGACTCGTCAACCTCCGATCGGTCGAGAACTCGCCTACATCTGCGCCTATCACTGCGTCTGTTTCTGCACCTGCCATAGATGGTGTGGCGCGCGACACGCTAGCTGTCGCGATGGGCGACTCGTTGATGCTGGCGCTGCCTACTCCTCGCGAACTATACGACGAATATGCTACACTATACGACAAGATGTTGGCCGAGATCGACCGATACTACACCGACTCGCAGCGAACCCTTGCCCCTGGTGCGGAGCAGCTCCACAACAATGCATATCGAGCTGTGACACCTGTGTTGATCTCGCTTTTTGTGATGATCGTTATCGTCCTGATGCTATACTACTTTATGACGCTCTATTGTGTGACGCCAGTCGTAAATATGAACAAGGCGGTCAAGGATTATCTCGCCTTTAAGATTCCGTTTGCCCCCAAGGGAGAGCGACACGACGAGATGCAGGAGCTGGTTACGGGGATCGAGACGCTCATAAAACAGGGTAACAAACCCACTAAGGAGTAGTGTGCGATGAGGCTAAATGTAGTTCTACGATATATAGGTCTGGTGATGTTGTATCTCGCGTTGGCGATGGCGGCATCTGCTGTCGTGGCGTTTGTGAGCTATCGCGACACATCGTTCTATGCGCTGCTGCTATCGGCATTTTTGACGGCGCTGATGGGGGTGTTTCCGCTGATATTTGTCAAGGCGGAGAGTCAGATCTCCAATAAGGAGGGCTACTGCATTGTCCTTGGGTCGTGGTTGTTGGCGTGTGTCGTCACGACATTCCCATACCTTATGTGGGGTGGTGAGTTTAGCTTTACGAATGCGTGGTTTGAGTCTGTATCGGGGCTGACGACTACGGGGGCATCTATTCTGACCGACATCGAGGCACTGCCGCGTGGTCTCCTCTTTTGGCGTATGTTGTCGACCTGGATTGGGGGTATCGGTGTTATTATGTTCGCGCTGGTGACGTTGCCTTCGATCGGACGTAGCCGAATGACGCTCTCCAATATGGAGCTGTCGAGCATAGCGAAGGATAACTATAGGTATCGTGCACAGGTCATTGCGCGAATAATTATGGTGGTCTACTTTGGTCTGACAGCTGTGACGACAGTGTTGCTGAAGCTAGCAGGGATGAACTGGTACGACGCACTGACACACTCTATGTCGGCGAGCGCAACGAGCGGATTTAGTACAAAAAATACGAGTGTGGCATACTTCGATTCGGCGGTGATAGAGTCAATCTTGATCTTTGCGATGATTGCGGCAGGTACACACTTCGGGCTGATATATGCGACTGTGAGCGGTAAGTATCTCAATCTTTTTAGGTCGGAGGTGCAGCGATTCTACGTGAGTGTAATAGCCGTTTGTAGTGCGTTGATTGCTCTCAATCTCTTTGCGACCGGCACATACGCCGATCTGCTGACCTCGGTGCGACACGCTACGTTTCAGTTTGTGTCGCTCATAACGACCACGGGGTACGCTACTGTCGACACAAACTTCTGGCCTCCATTTGCAATCGTCCTCCTAGTCTTCGGGTCGATAGCCTGCGCTAGTGCGGGGTCGACGACGGGAGGTTTGAAGATCAACAGAATATTGATTGCGCTGAAGATATTCAAACATAGCTTCAAGCAGCAACAGCACCCCAACGCAATCTTCCGCGTGAAGGTCGAGGGGGTGACGCAGGATATAAATGTGCTATATGCTGTGGCGACCTTTATCGTCCTCTACTTCCTATTTATATTGTCGGGTACGTTGGTCGGGACTATCTTGGGGCTCGACGTGATGACTGCATTCTCGTCGTCGTTTGCGAGTTTGGGTAATGTGGGTCCTGGATTTGGCGAGGTCGGGTCGATGGATAACTATGCGCAGATACCTATGTTGTATAAATATTATTTGTCATTTTTGATGCTCTTGGGGCGTCTCGAAATATTTGGTCTCATTCAATTATTCTTGATACAATGGTGGAGATAACAAAGAGTGTGGTGAGGGCGGCTCTCCTCGTGGTGCTGATCCTATGTGTGTCGGTATCGACAGCATCGGAGCTGAGCGACAACGCACAATATACGGAGCTAAGTGAGAGGGCGCAGAGCGTGGCGACGCAGATTGATGAGTTGCGCGGCGAACTCACAAAGTTGAGAGCGAAGTATGCTGCAGGGGGTAGCGGCGCGGCAAAAGAGATTGAGGCGGCGGAGTTGAGTATGTTCGACCTACAGCAACAGCAGACAACCCTAGAGCGTAAGATCAATGAGGTGGTGCAGCAGTGGGAGCTCGATCGCATCGGCGACGTGGAGGGTGATGCTACATCGAGAGCTGAGAGCAGCGTAGTGTTGGCGGAGGGCGACGAGAGGGTTGCGACGCTATCGAGCAGTAGAACTATCGTACAACTACTTGCAGGCGACGATGTTGGGCGGTTGAGGCAGAGTGCGGCAGAGGAGTTGCGATTGTGGGAGATATTTACCCTCTCGACAAATACGTATGGGCGTCTTGTCGAGTTGTCGCAGAGATATGCGCAGACAAAGAAGGAGAGTGAGGCGCTCGAGATAGTGTCGCTATTCGACGGCGTAGAGCCTGTTGTAGACTCGTTGTTTACGCTGCTTGGTGAGGAGTGGGCGCGGCTCTACGACCACAAGGTGTATTGCTATGCGGTGGCGTTGGAGAGTTTGGGGCGCGAGGAGGTGTTGGCTGAGGGTGAGCAGATATTGAGAGATGGTGTGGCAGGGGTCGAATCGGATCTCGACAACCCATATGGCGTGGCGCAGCTATACGATATGCAGAAGCGCGCAATGTTGAGGTATGAGAGCTGCGTGGCGCAGGATCTGGGGCTCGTTGGGGCGCTCGATTCGTTGCGCGGTGCGTTGAAGAGCGTCACTGCGCGCGGCGACGTGGAGCCGTTCGAGATGGTTCGGATCGTCGAGCGTAACTTTATCGACTATGAGGATGTGAAGTTCTCTACTGCGCCAGTGTATAAGAAGTCGAGCAACATCCCCGAGGCGAAGCTATATCCCCGAGGTAGGATCTATCGTCTGCAACTCGGTGCGTATAAAACACCGCAAGTGCCGAGTATATTTAGGGGGGCGCACCCTCTGTCGTGCGACAAGGCGTTGGGTTTTTGGACATACTACACAGGTGCGTTTGCCACATATGCGGAGGCTGAGCAGGCGCAGAAACTATGTAAGTCGAAGGGTTTCAATCGTCCCGAGATTGTGGTGTGGAACGATGGCAAGCGACGCAACTATGGGCGCCAGCCGCTCCCTGCGACCAACGGCTTCCGCGTTATTGTCGAGGGCGTAGAGGCGATCTCGCCCGAGCTGGAGGCGCAAATAAAGAGTATGTGCGGAGATGTGCAGCTCTCGAAGTTGGGGGCGACGAAGTATATAATCGCAACGGTCGCGATTCGTCCCAAGGCGGATGAGGTCGCTGAGATGCTGATGGCGTCTGACGACAATGTCGTGTGCGAGGTGATCGCGGTGGAGTAGTGTGGTGATAAATTTATTGAGGAGAGTCAAATTTTCGGTGGAGATAGTGGTGACTTATACTTTTTTTATTACCTTTGTGGATGCGTAAACAAACAAAAATATAACTCAAATTATAGATTAACAATTATGTCAGAATTTATCTATCAGGAGCCCCTGCCAATGGGCGAGGATAAGACGCAGTATCGTCTGTTGACGAAGGATTATGTGAAGGTTGTGGAGTTCGACGGACGCCGCATTCTGAAGGTTGACCCCAAGGGTCTGGAGCTCCTCTCGAAGGAGGCATATAGCGATGTGTCGTTCTACTTGCGATCGGCTCACCTGGCTAAGTTGCAGACGATTCTCAACGACGAAGAGGCGACCGACAACGATAAGTTTGTAGCCTACACAATGCTGCTCAACCAGTGTGTGGCAGCGGAGGGTGAGCTTCCGACGTGTCAGGATACGGGTACAGCTATCTGTGTTGCGAAGAAGGGTGAGGATGTATATACGGGTGCAGATGACGCTGAGGCGATCTCTCGCGGTGTATATGAGACATATAAGGAGCGTAACTTGCGCTACTCGCAGGTCGTTCCGTTCACTATGACAGAGGAGAAGAACTCAGGCAATAACCTACCTGCGCAGATCGACATCTATGCTACGCGCGGTGACAGCTACAAGTTCCTCTTTATGACAAAGGGTGGTGGCTCTGCCAACAAGACATTCCTCTATCAGGAGACTAAGGCGCTACTCAACGAGGAGTCGCTCGCGAAGTTCATCGGCGAGAAGATCAAGGATCTCGGTACGTCGGCTTGTCCCCCATATCACTTGGCTGTCTGCGTAGGCGGCACGTCGGCAGAGATGTGTTTGGCGACGGTGAAGAAGGCGTCGGCAGGGTATCTAGATTCGCTCCCTACTGAGGGTAGCGAGGGTGGCAACTGCTTCCGCGACTTGGAGTGGGAAGAGAAGATCCTTAAAATTTGTCAGGATTCGGGTGTGGGAGCACAGTTCGGAGGTAAATATTTGGTACACGACGTACGCGTTATTCGCGCTCCACGTCACGCCGCATCGTGCCCTGTGGCTATCGGTGTGAGCTGCTCGGCCGACCGCAACATCAAGGCGAAGATCACCAAGGATGGTATCTTCTTGGAGCAGTTGGAGAAGGAGCCAGCGAAGTACTTGCCAGCTGAGGCGCCAGCAATGTCGCCAGCAGTGGAGATCGACCTCGACGAGGGTATGGAGAAGGTGCTTGAGACGCTCAATAAGTATCCTATTAAGACTCGTCTGAACCTACGCGGTACGTTGATCGTGGCGCGCGACATAGCCCACGCACAGATCAAGAAGATGTTGGACGAGGGGCAGCCAATGCCAGAGTACTTCAAGAAACACCCTGTCTACTATGCAGGACCTGCTAAGACTCCAGCTGGTATGGCGTCGGGTAGTTTCGGCCCAACTACGGCTGGACGTATGGATTCGTATGTGGATCTGTTCCAGAAGAGCGGCGGTTCGATGGTGATGGTCGCTAAGGGCAACCGCTCGCAGCAGGTGACTGATGCTTGTAAGGCGAATGGCGGATTCTATTTGGGCTCTGTCGGAGGACCTGCGGCGATTCTTGCGAAGAACTCGATCAAGTCGGTCGAGGTGGTTGACTTCCCAGAGTTGGGTATGGAGGCTGTCCGCAAGATCTATGTGGAGAATTTCCCTGCATTTATCATCGTCGACAATAAGGGCGAAGATTTTTTTGCTAACTTCAAACACTAATTATTATACTTCGTCCGTTATTGGAGTGAATTGTTGATTGGATGTATTGTTTAGTCTTTGATGAGCGGAGGGTGTAGATCCTCCGCTCTCGAAGCAAAAGATGAGTATGTCGGATTGTTGTGTGGAGGTGGTTTTAGTGGTGCCAGGAGTTAGTTTGTAGAGTCTATTTTTTTGATAATTAATGATGAGTCAACTCTTTAGAAAGATCATAGTTACGATTGCGGCTCTGCTCGTTGTGAGCGGAGTGTTCGCGGATGTCACGTTTAAGGCTAATGTGCCTTTGATGGTGGGTGAGGGCGAACCATTTAGGGTGGAGTTCGAGCTTAATGCAAAGCCTGAGGATGGTAGCTTTGAGGCGCCAAATTTCGCTGGATTCAACCTTATTGCCGGTCCCAGCGTCTCGACAGGTACGTCGATTCAGATCGTCAATGGCGAGATGTCTAAGACGGTGAACTATACGACGACTTATGTCCTGATAGCAGAGAGTGCAGGTAACTTCACGATCCCTGCGGCGTCGGTGACAGTCGACAAGAAGCGCTACTCAACCGAGTCGACACCGATTGAGGTGGTCAAGGAGCAGCCTCGCAGATCGACCTCGGGCAGCAGTGCTCAGCAGCAGCGTCAGCAGCAACAGCAGAGCGAGCAGGAGAGGGCAACAAGCAGAGTGGGGGAGGATGACCTCTTCCTGAGGATGACTCTCTCGAATGGGAGCGTCTACAAGGGTGAGCCTATTCGCGCGACAGTGAAGCTCTATTCGAGGGTCAACATCGTCCACAACGAGAATCTGAAGATGCCTACGTTCAATGGTTTTTGGGCGCAGGATATAACCGACTCACGGGCGCAGACGGCGAGTCGTGAGACATACAACGGAAAGGTCTATGATACACACGTCATTCGCGAATATCTGCTCTATCCGCAGCAGTCGGGTGAGCTGACGATAGATCCTACGCAGATAGACATCACCGCGCAGGTTGTTGTGCAGAGTCGCAACGTAGATCCATTCTTTGGCGGTGGACACGAGTTCTATAATGTTCGTCGACACCTGGAGACATCGCCTCGCACGATTGATGTGAAGCGACTCCCTGCAGGCGAGCCAGCCTCGTTCTCGGGCGCTGTGGGGCAGTTCTCGATAGATATGCAGCCTATTGCGTCGACCACTATCAAGGCAAACTCTGCGGCAACGCTCAAGGTGAGGGTGTCGGGGCGTGGCAATATGACATTTGTGCAGGCACCGAAGTTGGAGCTGCCAAATTCGTTTGAGCTCTACAATGTCCGTACGACGGAGTCTATACAGAACGAGGCGTCGGGTGCAGTGGGGTATAAGGAGTTTGAGTATCCGTTTATTGCGCGCGCCGAGGGTGACTACACTATCCCAGCTATCGCGTTCAGCTACTTCGACTCTACCACGGGCGCCTACAACGAGGTGACGACAAATCCATTTAGCGTAACCATCACTCCCGACGATACGGCTACAGGCGACGCGGCGACTGTTCAGCGCGGCAGCTCGAAGATGAATATTGAGATGTTGGGAAGCGACATACACTTCATAAAGTTGGGCGAGGCGAGATTCTCGAAGCGACGCGATCCGCTGATTCTGTCGTCGCTCTACTACGCTCTGCTGGCGGCGATTGTGACGTTGTTCGTCTTGACATATGTGTTGACACGACGTGCGCTCAAGGAGTCGAAGAATGTGGCGTTGAAGCGTGGCAAGATGGCGAATAAGATGGCTGTACAGCGATTTAAGAGCGCCAAGGGATATATGGATTCGAGCAGCGAACACCAGTTCTATGAGGAGGTGTCGCGCGGATTGTGGGGCTATATGAGCGACAAACTCAACATTCCTGTGTCGGCTCTAACCAAGGAGTATGTGCGCGAGGAGCTCTCGAAGAGGGGGTGCAGCAGCGACTTGGTGCAGGAGTTCTCGGCTATCATTACGATCTGCGACGAGGCTCAATACTCGCAGAGTGCATCGTCGCGGATGAATGACGTCTATGGTCGGGCGCTGCAGTTTGTATCGAACATTGAGGCTTTTGTGAAACGCAATAAATAGGGCAAGATATGAAGAGTGTAAAATTATATATTGTCGTGCTGCTCTGCGCTATATGCAGCGTAGCACCCCTCGCGGCGCAGGTGTCGCAGAGTTTCAGTGTGCCGAGTGGCGAGTCTACGGTCGAGAATCTTACGACCGACGAGTTGTGGAATCGTGGCAACACTGCCTATGCCAATGGTAACTATATCAGGGCGGAGAAGATGTATGGAGAGATATTGAATCGCGACCTACACTCTGCTGCATTGTACTACAACCTGGGCAACGTGCAGCATAAGCGTGGCGAGATTGCGCGTGCTCTGCTATACTACTATCGTGCGGAGCAGTTTGCCCCCTCCGATGCCGACATTCAGCACAACATCGAGGTGGTGAGGAGCAAGACAAAGGATAACATAGAACTGATGCCACGGCTATTTGTCGTGGAGTGGAGCGAGTGGTTGGGTTCGAGGCTCAACTGTATGCAGTGGAGCATCTTGTCGTTGATATTTTTGGTAATCGCCCTTGGTGCGTTGTTGCTCTACCTGTTGGCGGAGGCTATGCGTCTGCGTCGGGTTGGGTTCTGGTCGATGGTCGTAGTGTCGATTTTGTTTGTTGTCACTACGCGCCACGCACTTGTGGAGCGCGACGAGATATTGAATCCTAGCGCAGCAGTCGTTATGAGCAGCTCCGTCTCGGTGACGAGTTCGCCTAGTCGTAGCTCGACCGAGCTATTTATCCTCCACGAGGGTACTAAGGTTGAGGTGCTCACAAATCACGAGACGTGGAGCGAGATCAAGATCGACGACGGCAATCGCGGCTGGGTCGAGAGTCAGCGCATAGAGAAGATCTAACAGTAGAGAGGGGGATGCTGTAGGTGTCAAGGTTGCTTCAAGATGTTGTGGGTGAGTTGTCGAAACTGCCAGGTATAGGGCGTAGAACCTCTATGCGGTTGGCGTTGCATCTGTTGAGGATGGAGGCTAGCTCGGTTGGTGATATGACCGACAGCATATCAAATTTCAGAAATAAGATAAAGTATTGTGAGAGGTGCAACAACCTCTCCGACGAACCTGTATGTCCGATCTGCCTCGATGCGGAGCGTGACTCGTCGACCATCTGTGTGGTCGAGCAGGTGGGGGATCTCCTGTCGATCGAGTCGACACGGCAGTATCGCGGTCACTACCACGTGTTGGGCGGAGTGATCTCGCCTATGCAGGGTGTTGCGCCATCGGATCTGAAGATTGATCTGTTGGTGGAGCGAGTTGCGGGGGGTGATGTGAAGGAGGTCATCATCGCCATCTCAACCTCGGTGGAGGGTGAGACTACACTATTCTACATAATGAATCGCCTACGCGAGTTTGGCAGCGTGAGGGTGACAAACATCGCTCGTGGCATAGGCTTTGGCGACGAGTTGGAGTATGTCGACGAACTCACCATCACCCACGCACTGATGAATAGGCGCGAGGTGGAGTAGCGAGTTGTCGACCTAGTAACCTGAGTTTTGGATAAGATTTTCTTATCCAAAACTCAGGTTACTAGGCTGGAGCAGACGATTAGTACTGCTCGTTCTCGTTGGGGAAGTCGCCGCTCTTGACGTCGGCTACGTAGCTCTCTAGTGCCTCGGTCATCACTGAGTGTAGATCGGCGTAACGGCGCAAGAATCGGGGCGAAAAATCTTTGTTTATACCTAACATATCGTGTATTACGAGCACCTGTCCGTCGCATCCACCACCTGCGCCTATGCCGATGATGGGGCTCTTTACCTCCTTCGACACACGCTCGGCTAGCTCTGCCGGGATCTTCTCCAACACGATGCCGAAGCACCCTGCGTCGGAGAGTAGGTGGGCGTCGCGCATAAGCTTCGCAGCCTCAGCCTCCTCCTTCGCTCGAACGGTGTAGGTGCCGAATTTGTTGATCGACTGCGGAGTGAGTCCAAGATGCCCCATAACGGGGATACCTGCCGATATTATGCGTTGCACAGATTCGAGAATCTCCTCGCCACCCTCCATCTTCACAGCATCTGCCTCGGTCTCCTTCATTATGCGAATTGCAGACTCTAGGGCGACCTTCGAGTTGCCCTGATATGTACCGAACGGAAGATCGACAACGACGAGTGCGCGGTGCACGGCTCGTGCCACGGAGCGACCGTGGTAGATCATCATATCGAGAGTGATGGGTAGCGTGGTCGTGTAGCCAGCCATAACGTTGGCGGCAGAGTCTCCTACGAGTATCACGTCGATACCAGCTGCGTCGACGATTGACGCCATCGAGAAGTCGTAGGATGTTATCATCGAGATCTTCTCTCCGCGCTGTTTCATCTCTGTGAGACGATACGTTGTCACGGCACGAACGTTGCTTTGTGTTGACATATGTGTTTAGTATTTAAGTTGTTGGTATGCGCTCCAGAGGATTACGCCCCCTGCGACAGATACATTTATTGAGTGCTTCGTCCCCGCTTGTGGGATCTCGATTGCGCCGTCGCAGATGTCGACTACCTCCTGCTCGACACCCATCACCTCGTTGCCGAAGATTAGGGCATACTTTGAATCTTTGGAAAACTCCATCTGGTGTAGCATCGTTGCCCCCTCCACCTGCTCTATGGAGAGTGTTGTGTAGCCCTCCTCGTTGAGCGAGTTGACACACTCGACAGTGGTGGGGTAGTAGCTCCACTCCACAGTCAACTCTGCACCGAGGGCGCTCTTGTGGATGTCGCGGCTCGGTGGGGTGGCGGTGATTCCGCAGAGGGCAATGCGCGAGATTGCAAATGCGTCGCACGTACGAAAGAATGCGCCGATGTTCTGCGCAGAGCGTATGTTGTCGAGCACGACGACGACAGGGAGCTTCGTCTGGTGGGCGAACTCTTCGGGTGTTACTCTGTTTAGCTCCTGATTTGTTATCTTTCGCATATTTTTGTTGTGTAAATAAATTGTTATCGGTACAAATGTATAAAATTTTAGAAAAAATAACTATATTTGCGAGAATATAATTTTATTTTCACGCGATACTAATATTATGATGATAAAGCTCAAACATACGCTCGTGGCTCTGGCGCTACTCTTTGCGGTGGCGACGTCGGCTCAGACTATCGGCTACGACATTGAGTTTGAGAGTACATTCGACAATCGTGAGTTTAGCGCTGTAGAGGCTCTATACGATCGGTCGAGGACAGATTTTGTCGTCTCGCTCACCCCTACGGTCTATTTTAGACTCGCGGAGGGGCACTCGCTTAACCTCGGTGCAGACTTTACCCATCCCATTGGTGGTGTTGCGGCTGATCTGTCGGTCGGTGGTATTATATATTATGGGTACGACAGCTCGAAATGGAGCGTCTCGATGGGTATAATTGATAGGTCTAGGATGATGATTGATAGCTACTCTACTGCCTTCTTCGCGAAGGACTATCTGCTCTACGATCGTATTGTCGGGGGCGTGATGGGGCGTTTGATGAGTGGTGAGTCGTTTGTCGAGTTTGTGTGCGACTGGGAGGGGCAACCCTCTGAGACACAGCGCGAGAAGTTTAGTCTGATGTCGGCAGCACGTAAATATTGGAACACACTATATATCGGTTATAACCTCTCGATCACACACTTCGCTGGAATGGAGCAGGAGGGGTTCGGAAATGTGGTCGACAATGTGTTGCTCAATCCACGTGTGGGTGCTATGGTCGAGGTTGGTGAGGTCGATATGGATCTTGGAGTGGGGTATCTGCAGAGTCTGCAACGCGACCGCTCCTATGGCAATGTGTGGTGTGCACCCTCGATGGTGGAGCTATCGGCAAAGATAGAGTATCGGGGCTTCTCGCTCGAAGAGGCGATCTACATTGGTGACAACTTGATGCCGCTATATGGGGGACACACGCTCGACGATGGACGCGTGATGGAGTATGGCGAAAAGCTCTATGCAGGCGACCCGACATTCACCGCAGAGGGGGGATTCTACAATCGTGCTGAACTGAGATACGACAGAGGATTTTGTGACAATATGATAAATTTGGGTGTCGCATTTGTGACGCACGCCACAAAGGAGGGGTTGTCGACGGAGCAGATGCTGGAACTGAGCGTTAACTTCGGCGGCAAACTATATGGAAGAAACGGAAAATAAAGAAGATATAAAAATGGCAACAGAAAAAATGGAGACCTCGAAGGAGAGGTCGTTGAATTTTTTGGAGGAGATTATCGAGAACTCAATCTCTAGCGGCGAGAGTCGAGTACAGACGCGATTCCCTCCAGAACCGAATGGATACCTACACATCGGTCACGCAAAGAGTATCTGCATAAACTTTGGTCTGGCGAAGCGCTACAACGGACTATGCAACTTGCGATTCGACGACACAAACCCCGTCAAAGAGGATGTGGAGTATGTAGATGCTATCAAGGAGGATATTAAGTGGCTCGGGTTCGACTGGGCAGAGGAGAGATATGCGTCGGACTACTTCGATCAACTATACCTGTGGGCAGAGGAGCTCATTCAGAGAGAGCTAGCCTACGTAGACGATCAGACGCAGGAGCAGATCCGAGTGGGACGTGGCACAGTGTCGGTTCCTGGTACACACTCGCCATTTCGTGAGCGATCGGTGGAGGATAACCTGCAGCTATTCAGAGATATGAAGGATGGAAAGTATCTGGATGGCGAGAAGGTGTTGAGAGCAAAGATTGATATGGCGCACCCAAATATGTTGATGCGCGACCCAATTCTATATCGAATTCTACACACCGATCACCACCGCACAGGCGACAAGTGGTGCATCTATCCGATGTATGACTATGCGCACGGTCAGAGCGACTCGATTGAGGGTATAACTCACTCGATCTGTACCCTGGAGTTCGATGTCCATCGTCCGCTATATGATTGGTTTATCGAGGCGTTGGAGATCTTCCCTTCGCATCAGTATGAGTTCGCTCGTCTCAACCTTACATATACAATGATGTCGAAGCGTAGGCTTCTTAAACTTGTGAGCGACAACGCTGTGATGGGGTGGGATGATCCGCGTATGCCGACTATCTGTGGACTCCGCCGCAGGGGATATACGCCAGTCTCTGTTCGTGCATTTGCCGAGATGGTGGGTGTGGCGAAGCGCGACAACACGATCGACCTAGGTAAGTTGGAGTACTGCGTGAGGGAGGATCTAAATAAGGTCGCAGAGCGCAGAATGGCGGTGTTGAATCCGCTGAAGGTGACTGTCACCAACTACGACGAGGCTCAAACCGAGATGTTTAGCGCAGTCAACAACCCCGAGAGTGAGGAGGCGGGTCGCCGCGAAGTGCCATTTTCGAGAGTGCTTTGGATCGAGCGAGACGACTTTATGGAGAATCCTCCGAAGAAGTTCTTCCGTTTGAGCATTGGTGGCGAGGTGCGACTTCGATATTCGTATCTACTTAAATGCGAGGATGTTGTGCGCGACGAGGCAGGCGAGGTTGTGGAGTTATTGTGTACTATTGATCCTATGTCGGGCGGCGGATCGTCGAGCGACGGACGCAAGACGAAGGGTGTTATACACTGGGTATCGGCTCAGCACGCTGTGGAGGCGACAGTGAGACTGTTCAATCCGCTCTTCTCGACAGAGGATCCAGACGACTGCGCCGAGGGCGAGACGTGGGAGAGCAACCTGAGACCCGACTCATTGATTGAGATAAAGGGGTACTTGGAGCCCTCGTTGAAGGATGCACCAATCGGCTTGAGCTACCAGTTCGAGAGGGTCGGTTACTTCTGTGCTGACAAGGAGTCGACACCCGAGAAGCTTATATTCAACAGAACAGTTACGCTGAAGGATACGTTCGCTAAGATAATGGCGCGCAAGTAGTTGTTTTGTGTGAGCCACTGTTTGGCATAAAAATATTAAGGTATAGCGAGTTGAGAGGTTACTTTCATAGATCGCTATACCTTATTTTTGTAGTGTGCACTCCCCATTTTTGCTCTACCACCGATCTGCATCTGCAGCAGCGTCGTCGGCGAAGAAGTTGTCGTCGAAACCGACAAAGTAGAGTCTCTCCGTCGCCCTCGTAAGGGCTGTGTAGAGCCATCGCATCATATCGTGTGTCATAGTTTCGTCGCCGAAGATGCAGCGATCTACAAATACCGCCTTCCACTGACCTCCCTGAGCCTTGTGGCACGTCACTGCATAGGAGAATTTGATCTGCAGCGCGTTGAAGTGTTCGTTGGCGCGGATCTGCTTGAATCGCTCAATGCGGCTGCCTATGTCGAGATAGTCCTGCTCAACCTTCGAGAAGAGATCTTGACTCCGCTCCTGGCTCAATGAGGGGCTCTCGCTATGTAGTGTGTCGAGGAGAAGCTTGCAGGTCATCTCGGTGTCGCCATAGTCGCCAAAGGTGATGGTCGCTTCTGCAAATTCGAAGCCGTAGAGCTCCTCGAAGCGGCGTATGCGGTCGATGTGAGCGACGTCTCCGTTGGCAATGAAGCTCATCGCACAACTCTTTTCGCGCTCGGTGTAGAAGTAGTTGTTCTTGACGATCATAACCATATCGCCACTCTCGATCAACTCCTCGGCGCAGAGAGTGTAGCGTCTCACACCCTCATTGAAGCGGTTTGCACGTTTGTTGGAGCGTGTGATGATAATCGTCTCGTCGCGCCCATATTTGTCGTAGCAATCCTGCAACTTCTCGGTGAACTCGCCCCCCTCGATCCGCTCAATGTCGGGGTAGTTGAGGTCAAACTTCGGCAGATCGTAGATCCCTCGCTCCATCATACAGCGCAGTAGCGTCGCGTTGAATAGAACCCCCGACTCCGCCTGCTGACGCACAACTTCGTCCATCGTGCAGTACTCAACATCGCCATATCTGCGCATAAACGACTCGTCCAACGCAGGGCTATACTCCGACCCTACAGGTGGCAGCTGCGCATTGTCGCCAACAATCATAAGGCGACAGTTGCGCCCGCTGCGGACAAACTGCACCAAGTCGTCGAGCAACGAGCCCGAACCAAACTGGAAGCCTCCCCCCTGGCTTGTCGATAGCATCGACGCCTCGTCGACAATGTATAGTGTGTCGGTGGATTTGTTGAAGTCGAGCGAGAAACGTGACTCATACTGCGCATTTGTCCGCTCACGATAGATGTGTTTGTGGATAGTGTAGGCAGGTCGCTTCGCATAGCGCGATAGCACATTCGCCGCACGACCCGTCGGAGCGAGTAGGGTAGTGCTCATCCCTAGATCCGACATAGCAGAGACAATCGCAGCAATAATCGTGGTTTTGCCCGTGCCCGCATATCCGTTTAAGATCAAAATTTGCTCAAAATTTGAGGAATTCAGCCAATTTGATACTTTATTAACTATTATTTTTTGGTTAATAGTTGGATTAAAGCAAATTTTAGTGTAGATTTGTTGTGCGATATTCTCTTTATTCATAGCGATGAGCATTTACGATCTCTCGAAGTGGGTAATTTTGATGCGACAATGTACAAATAAAAAAGGAAACAAATTTAAAAACTAATACATTAATATGAGAAAGATTATTCAGTTACTTCTTGCCGTAGCAATTGTCGGCTTAATCTATGTAATCTATGTGTTGATCTCGACACCTATTCAGTTTGATACCGATCGTGCTCGTGTCGAGGCACAGGTTGTAGACCGAATTAAGGACATCCGACTCGCTGAGCGTGCCTACAAGAGCAAGTATCAGGAGTTTACGGGCGACTTTGATAAGCTTATCAACTTCGTGCTTAACGACTCTCTCAAGATGGATCGTAAGATTGTCGATGAGGACGACTCGTTGGGAATGGCTCAGTTGAAGCAGTCGGGACGCAAGAACATAGAGAGTTTCTTCGTCGCAGTACGCGACACAGTGTTCTCGCCAAAGAAATTGAACGAGGCTCAGATTCGTGACTTGCGCTTTATCCCAGGCACAAACTCTAAGACAGAGTATATGCTCGAATCAGGCAAGATCACAACAGAGAGTAAGGTCGTTATCCCAATCGTAGAGTGTAAGGCTCCTTATGTTCAGTACCTTGATACTGTTGCTTATCATCAGGAGATCATCAACTTGATCGACAACGATGTGAACAACTACAATAAGTATCCTGGTATCAAGTTCGGCTCGATGGAGGGCGGTAACAACGAGGCTGGTAACTGGGAGTAGTTGCAGTTTTACTTCTATTAAATTATAGAGTCTCCGTTCGGTCTATTTCGAACGGAGGCTTTCTGACGTCGTTTTATGCGCATTGTAAGTGGAAAATATAAGGGTCGGTTGATTACACCACCCAAGAACCTGAGAGCACGACCCACCACAGATTTCGCGAAGGAGAATCTCTTCAACGTGTTGCAGTGGGAGGTTGAGTTCGATGAGTGTGATGTGTTGGACCTATTTGCAGGTACAGGCTCTATAAGCTATGAGTTCGCCTCGCGAGGTGCACGGAGTGTAACGTCGGTGGAGATTAATAGTGTGCACCACAATTTTATACGTAAGACTGCCGCCGAGTTAGAATTCTCGAATTTTTATGCAGTCAAAGCAAACGCATTTTTGTATTTGAAGAGTTGCGCGAAGCAGTTTGACATTATTTTTTCAGATGCGCCGTATGATCTGGAGGGGAGTGAGGAGGTTGTGCGTATGGTTTTCGACCGAGATCTGTTGGCTCGTGATGGATTGTTTATTTTCGAACACTCTACGTCTATGTCATTTGCTGACCACCAATATTTCTGGCAGTCAAGGAGTTATGGCAGCGTTCAGTTTTCGATGTTCCGCTACTCAGACCAAGAAGATCACGATGAATAGAAAATAAATCAAAAAATAGTGTAATAAAATTTGGAGGTTAAAAAAAAAAGCTCTATATTTGCATCACAATTAACGCACGGTGCGTTAGTTCAGTTGGTTAGAATACGTGCCTGTCACGCACGGGGTCAGGGGTTCGAGTCCCCTACGCACCGCAACAAAGGGAGGTTAAAACCTCGTAAAGCTCTGATACTCAATAAGTATCGGAGCTTTTTCTTTTTAGCTCATATGGATATTTGTTGGTATTTGTGGGATTAAATCGGGGGACATTCGGGGGGCTTTTTCTGAACCCTAAAAAAGCCCCCCGATTATGGCTATAACTTGCTGATTTTATACATTTTGCACTATGTTTGAGTTGGGTTATTTTGGTTGATAAAATAGCTGTGTTTATATACTGATTTCACCCCTACCCCTTCGTGGTTGGAGAGATTGAAAATATAACCATAAATATTTTTCAGAAAAATGACGATTCCAATAAACCTTTTCGGTTACGATTTGCTACTCTTTTAAGACAACAAATTTAATTAACCAGAAAACGGTAAGTGATTATGAAAACAAAAGCAACACAAGAGACCTTCAGCATCCTATTTATGTTGAAGAAATCCAAACCTCTAAAGAATGGTAATCTTCCCATCATCGTCAGAGTATCTACAAAGGGACAGGTAGCAGAGTTCTCAATTCAACGCAACATCCCTGCTTCAATGTGGAATCAAATCAAAGGATGCTGCAAAGGACGTGACCACGACTCTCTCGCTCTAAACAACTACATCGCCTCAGTGCGCTCAAAACTTATAGGTATTCACACCGAGCTTGTGCGCCAAGACGAGGTTATCACAGCCAATCGCATTAAGGACATATATAACAACGTTGGCAGAGAGGCTGAGACAAAAGGTCTATGCGAGGTCTATCAAGAACACAACGAGCGTTGCCGATCTCTTATAGGGATTGACTTCGCTGAGTCTACCGTACTCAAGTTTGATAGCTCACTAAAGAGCCTGAGAGATTTCATCTGGGTGAAGTATCGCAAGAAGGAGTATCGACTCCAAGATCTTGATGTGGATTTTATGCGTGACTTTGATTTCTACCTAAAGACCGTGCGCAAGTGCCAGCATAACTCAGCGATCAAACACCTCAAGAATCTTAAAAAGATTGTTCGCCAAGCGGTCAATAGCAACCTTCTGGAACGTAACCCATTTTTAGGCTACACAATCATTCAGGAGGATGTAGATCGAGAGTTTCTAAGTGATGATGAGCTAACCCGCATCATCGAGAAGGATTTTGCGTGTGAGCGAGTGAAACAGGTACGAGATGTCTTTGTGTTCTGCTGCTTCACCGGTATGGCGTATGCCGATGTCAATGAATTGGCACAAGAGCATATCTTCACCGATGGTCAAGGTGCGTTGTGGATCAAGAAGCGCAGAAAGAAGACTAAGGTGCAATTTAACGTGCCTATCCTACCTCCTGCTAAGGCAATCATTGATCGATATTCTAATGCGCCAGAGTGCGCTGCGAAGGGTGTTTTATTGCCCGTTATCAGCAACCAAAAAATGAATGTTTATTTGAAGGAAATCGCCGACGTGTGCGGTATCGAAAAGTTGCTGACCACCCACGTAGCCCGCCATACCTGCGCCACAACAGTTATGCTGGCACACAATGTCTGCATCGAGAACGTAGCGAAGATTTTAGGGCATAAAAACATCAAGATGACCCAGCACTATGCCAAGGTCCTCGACAGCTCAATTATGGCTAATATGGGCGATGTTACGGCTCGTTATGGAGGTGTTCGGGCGTAAACTTCGACAACATATATGAGAGAAGAGAGCATCAGAGTAAAATCAGATGCTCTCTTTTTTAAACTATACAACATTAAAACAACTACTCTTTATGTAAACTTTAAATATAAAAGAGTAATTATGAATTTCAAATTTTTCAAATCAGTAGCGAGCCGAATGTGCTTGGCTACTCTCGTAGCTTTGATGGCTACGACAATGGTGAGTTGCGACAAGAATCTTACAGGTGATTCAGTCGCCTCAGAAGAGCCAACAATGATTGGTCGCTGGGAAGGTGTCTCGTTCGATGTCGATAACAACGACAACTGGATCGACATAACGTCAAACCCTCACGATGAGTTTGCCTTCACGGTGGAGTTTCGAGAGGATGGCACATTTGAGGGTACTGGGTATCTTGGTAATGGTGATGGAACATATGTCGCAACAAGCACTACTATCACCGTCTATAAAGATGGGGCTGTTTATGCTCACTACACGATCAAGGAGCTAACTTATACCGATGCTTATGTTGTGGTTGTGATGAGCCCTGCAATCTTTCATTTTAGGCTAAGACGTGTGTTTGTGTGTATTGAGCCGTGGGGATAGGAGTATTATACTAAAAGATAATTGAGGCTTTTTATGACCTCAATTATCTTTTAGTATTTACCTGCAGAACCTTTGCCCTCCTTCTTATGGGTGTTGGCGGATGGAGTTCGGCGTCGACTATAAGTTTAAATTCTTCTCGGCAACCATTGTTACGCAATCCCCTACTTCGTACTTCATTTTAAAACATATTGAGCTCAATACACAACGAGTCATCATCACGAGTTGTTACACACATTGATGTACCACCTCTACCACTTTTAAGCATAGTTTCTCCAATTCATAAACTTTGTGTTTTGAAGCTCTATATCTTTTCGTATTCATAGCGACCGTAGTTAATACTATTCCACAATCTGATAAGGAGTGTACTCAGGCAACCATTTGCTCAAAAGCTCCTCGACCTTCTTCTCGATCTCTGGGGTAACATGCTTCATCATCTTCTCGTAGGTAATTACGAGCGAAGCAAGTTCATCAATCCAGCCGATGATTGGAAGTCGCTTTGCTGAGAAGATGTCAATCGGCAAAATTAGATACAATAAGGCTGAGACAATGATGAGTTTGTCTGACTTTGGTGTTTCAGGGCTACGCATTACATAGTATAGCGTTAGAGCAGGTCTGAGCGATGCTCTACCCAATTTCTTTGCACCCTCTTTTAGCTTCTGGAAAAGGTAATCAGTATTGATTAGTGTGTTGTTGTTCGGTCTCATCGTTTTACGTTTTTAAAGTTAATTATCTTGTTTTATTATATAGAGTGGTTTGAACCTTAAAATCTATCATCTTGCAGATGTTTTTTTATCTCTTGGTCTATTTTAGCCATAAACTCATTACAACCCGCCTCTGATTTACACCACTCATACACACCCTCCAAAGTTGATATTCGACAAATTTGTGATTTTATTTGATACCACCCAAAATGTTCTTTGCCTTGCATTTGAAATTCATATTCTACTCTATAGGCATCGTCTAAGTGAAACTTGGTAATGCTAATGCCTACCTTTATAAAGCAATCATCTTCGTGATCCCACTTCATCGATCTTTTAAACAACGGAGACTCTCTATATTCCTCCTTAGACCTATCGAACGTCTTGCATACAGCAGCGACTTTATTCAAGACAGACTTAATACATTTTCGCAGATGGTAGGGGTTATAGGAGAGTTCGGCCTCTTTTTCTGCCATCAACTCAGCCTCACGATTTGCTCGCTCAACTCGCTCTTCGTTGGTTATCTTTGTTATAGCAAATGTATCTCGCAACCCCTCATCTTGATCGAGACAATCAATCTCGTGCGCTTTGAGTACAGCCATTGCCTCCTCCTTGGTATCAAAGCTACCACAAGGATAGCTGTGGCTTGAGAATGTATCCCATCCCCATACTTCGTAATTTACTTTGCTCATAGCTTTAATGTTTTTAGTTCATTACACTTTCACGTTGTGACTCCTCAATCTGCTTACGGATAATCAGCTCCGATAGACTCTCGGTTGAGTTGCCATAGGCGATTGATAGAATCTCCTCAGCATAGTGATTCATTCGACTTGCCGTAGAGTAGAAACAATGGGTAAACATATCCTCGTCAATGCTCTCATCCTTAACAAATAAGAATCCTTGGCAGCCAACTGTCTTTTGCTCTGTCTCAAGATACATTGTTGAGACTAAAGCATCCATATTGACTCTATTGATTAGCTCCAGAATTTGAGGTTGAACACGCTCTGGGATATTTACGGGCAGGACTGCGGTAATTGTAAGAATCGCATCATCCTGCAATCTCAATAAGAGATTAAGATCTGCAACAGATCCTCCCATTGAGAATATAATTGCGTCCGAACTTTCTCTTACGTCAAAATTAATCTCCATCTTGTTGAGGTATCCTGTTAGGATCTTTAATATCGGTTTCATATAATTCGTAGTATTATAGTTGCTCTTCTTTGCTTAGTTCTTCAATAATCTCAGGTAGCACATGGACTGAAAGAGTCCAATTAATGTATCTTGTCCTAAAAGAGACAAGTACTGAATATTTGGGATTGTCAATTGGAAAGAATCCAACATTAGTCATAGTATATAACCATGTGTTCCAACGACCTTGCCCATCGGGTACTTTAGCTGCTCCATTATATGTTGCGACTCCCTCTAACTTACGATCCAATGCGTGCTGCACCATACATCGTTTACATTCATCTATCGCCTCCTGCGAGAACATCTTCTCCTCTAAAACTGCAGTAGGGTCATCACGATCATACTTTATATCGACATATTTTCCACCGTTTGCGATCATATTGTATGCTCTGAGCATCTTCACTGGTGACAACTCCTCATCATAGCCCATTGCTCTATAAAGATTGTCTCCTGACAGATTCAGGTTGTCGTAACAGCCCTGCACAATTGCCATATTTGAGCCCTGTATAAATGCTTCGCTAAATGTTGAGACATCCATTATGTGTGAATCAGCAACCAATATTCCGCCAATTCGTTTTCGAGAGTAGTTTATATCTACGGGATCTGTAGGCTTCATACCACCCTCGTCGAGGAGTGACAGAAATGGGATAGGCAGAAACGCTGATCCTTGATAGATAGGTTGCTCGGCATAGTTTATATCTGCATCTCCGATTTTATCATCGTTAGCACAGCAGTTGATAGTGCGAGTGTAGCCACTCTCCACATCCATAATGACTACTGTACCCCAATATGCATTAATGTAATCCTCGCTCTGATACTGCGAGAGCTTATCTTCGACTATCTGCGCAATGGCGTAATCTATCTCAGTTTCTGATGTTTCGCTTCGTGTGGTCGTTGGCTCATCAAGCATTGTCGTTTGAGCCAAACTTAAGTCCTCTTGAGAGCAGCTAATTGCTACTACACAAAATATTAGTGTTGTAATTATTGTTTTCATAACGTTTAGTGTTTAAGTTCTTAATAGGTTAGAATAAATCCTCCAGCATAAATTATAAAGTATATAACGATAGTGCATATCACCTCAACATTCACTGCAAATAATCTTTGCCATCGGGTAACATCGCTATTTTTAATTGCAATGATTATCACATTTATGATTAGCACGATAAGCAACAAAAGAATCATCATACATATCGCAGCAGCTCCGCAACAAAGATGATAAGTCATATCATTATCGCTTATATACTCTGTGGCTTTGTTTAGATCGGATAGAGCTATCGACAATGGCGAGAACAAAGCCCAAGCCATAAGTGTTATTGTGCTCATCCATATCGTGGTGCCTTTGGAGATTTGCAGTTCCCTCTTTGCAACATTGCCCTCTATATCTCGTGGCGGAATAATAATCTGCCAACGTAGCCAAATCAAGTATAGTAGAGTTGCTCCACTAATAGGAAAGGTTAGTAAAGGAGCTACCACCAACATAACTGAATGGTAAAATGAAACACCTATCAATAATGCTGCAAGTCCAATATTAATTACTCCAAACCATTTGAGAGTTGAGTGATTGCGTAGCATACCTATTCCACTTTCTCACCTCGTCCATTGATTATTACAGCACCTGTTTCGCCTCTACAGCCAGCAACCTCGCAACAGAATAGCTCTGCGGTAATGCCGCTAATATGGTCATATAATGCTTTGGTGATTGGTCGTCCTGTATTGGGATCCATCAAACCATATTTATTGTACATTTGGTAGGCGCAATAATTTGTCTGCTTATAAATGCCATCACCATTTTCATCGGTCTCGCCTGAGCTGTATTCTGGATAGAACACTTGGTCTACGACAAAAGCATCGAGTATGGTTTTGCCATCATAGGCAAGTTTATACTGCTCGCCATCACGCATAACAATGATACCATCTTCTATAAATTTGATGTTTCGACACTCCACTGGGAGTATAAGGTTGAGGTCTTCATCCAATAGCCCATAATTGTTGTCATTCTTCACTATGCGACACCCTTTGATTGGAGGATTCACTCGGTCATATTGTGGCTCAACCACCCATTTGCCACTCTTGTCTATTAGCCCTTGTTTGAGATTGTCGCCAATTACGGTGCAATATCCACCATAGAATAGATAATCGACAGCATCTCGGAATCCTGCCGTATATTGAAATTGGTAAGGGATAGCCATATTGCCATTCCGATCCACAAATCCAAGTTTACCATCTTTAACAACCGCTCCGAGACTATTCGAGAATATCCACGCTCGATCGAATTGAGCAGGAATTGCAATCTTACCCGTGTAGATGTCGAGATAGCCACGTTTACCATCCTTCCAAAAGACTGTTAGGGTATCTTTGACTTGGAGTTCATCAAAGATTTGATCCATCTTGGGAGAGAGGTATTTGCCATTTCGATGCGTCATTGTTCGCACGTAATTACCCTTATGTTCTATGACAAAATTCTCACTGTAGGAGGTGTCATAGTAGTGAGCCATCAAGCCCATATTCTTCCAAAAGCGATCTGCATTAAGTAGGAGTAAGGCAACAAATACGGTGATAGACAACAGTCCTGTGGCTACTATTATTCGCCACGTTAGTTTAAGTTTTGAGTTCATCTCTATAAAGTTATTTGTTTGTTATAACATTATAGAGTATCAAAAGATCTATTTTCTATCAATTAGAAAAATTAAAACTTATTATTCGTAGATATTACCTGCTACTTCTTGCCCTTTATATGTTGACACAATGGTGCCATCACCTAATATTGCAACAACATCAGAGAATTTACATTCAACTTGTTCTACATTTTGCCACCCTCTAACAATTCTGGCTTTATCTTCATCACAGCACATTATATCTACAGTCCCATTTGATTTAAGACCGACTGCTAATCCATTGTTTCCAACTGATACTGATACGATATTATGCCAGGTTGATATTTCTGAACTCAGATTCACCCCGACCACACAACCATCATTTCGTAACCCTATAGTGTAAGGTATGCCATAATAATAACTAAACGCATCTATTTGTTTTAGATTCGACCATTGGTGCGGTGGGTATCTTTCGTTGTGAGTGTTATGGTGTGCTGCATCAACACGCTGTAATTGTAGCAAGTTGCGTAATATTTTGCTACCAAAAAAGGAGTTATTAGACTGAGAAGTATGGGCATTGTTATTTGATATTTCGGTATCATAAATCTCAATCGTACCATCTTGTTTTAACCCTACGATATGCAGAAAGCCGACAGCTACCTGTTTTAGATTTGTCCAAGATGTTGATACCATATTGAATTTTGGCACCTCATCACATGGTTCATCAATACAAACAGTACGACCATCTTCTAATATTGCGACAGTATGCCCTTCGCAGGAGATAATGTCACGCACATTACGTAGTGATTCAATCGTGTCAGTCATTTCAAATTCGTGACAATTTCCGCAAGTAATAACATTGCCAGAGCTGCTTAGACCCATATAACCACTAAAAGCAGCAGCGACCTTCGTTACTTTGCTACGCAGCTGTTTAAACTGAGCATTATTGCCCAGTAATACCAAACTACCATCGGTTTTCAATACTATGGCAAAATCTCGTGCTATTGCTATTCTTTGATTGTTCATATGTACACAATATAAGGTGTCATTCGAGCTAATCTATAAACCATAAGTAACATTCAAATAAATATTAATATACGAAGTCTCCACCTTTCAATCATTGCTTAAAAAGTACTAACAAGTATCTATTTTGCCCCTCGTAGTTTAGATTTAGCATGCTTCAGATCGTTTTCTGCATCGTAAAGTTTATTCTCTGCTTGATGAAGTTCTTTTAGAGCCTGTTCATAACTGCCATTTTCTCGACCTAAAGTAGTATTGGAAGTGCTAACAATCCTATCTTTTGAGCTCACTTCATTTCTATACCTTATTACATCTCGCTCACAACTATCAACTTGACGTTCCATTGCACCTATTTGACTTTCTGTATATTTAGCCCCAAATGATACTGGTGATGAAGAGACTACGTTCTCTGCATGTCTTTCAGGATCAGACAGACTATCTACCGTGTCAGCATAATTGGGTGATGACGTTATAGGTAAGCCAGCCTCAAGTTTCTCTTGAGCTATTAGGTCGTCTTGAACTATTAAATGGGCATTAAAACGAGCCAAACAATTCTCAAAGTTAATTTCAATACCACGATCCAACATCTCTTGAGCCATTTGGTCTCCATACTCTATAAAATCAGCCCTTAGATCTCCAGCTGGATGAGTAGATCCACCGCGTGTTCCACTTAAAGAGTCTTCGAAGTTATCAGTGTTTATTCCTTTCAATCCAGCATGAATGCCAGCGAAGTAATCACAAGCAAGTTCATGTTCCCAAGGATCAAGATTGCTAAAACCTTGCAATGCTCTGTGAGCACACTCATGTGTATAAACTAACGTGAGAGAATCTTCGCCTTTAATGCCCATTTCCATTAACTGCTGACGATTAAAACCTAGCACATCATCATATAAATCGTCTCCATCTCCATTCCAAACACATACCTGATCAGAATCTAAAACAGGGATTTCAGGCAAGTTAAAGAAGTCACATGCACTATGTACAGCACTAATAACCATTTCATCTGGCAATATAAGATCATTTGTTATTTGAATTCCTGTTTGCACTTCGTGCATTAAGTGGTCAAAAGCGACATCACCAGTCGGCGTAAAATCAATACCTGTCATAACTATAAATTTTTTAATGTGTTATTATAATATTAGAGTTAGTGTGTACGAATAATCTATCAATACATAGTGTTATTCGAATTAGAGATCATACTTTTTCGATCTATGAATATTTCTGGAATTATTATTTTTAGATTCAAAATTATTATTCTCGCTACTTTTTGATTTTTTCAGATAGGCACTCTTTTTTTTATCATCATGGGGTTTCTGGACAATAATCTCAACCACATTAAAAAAATTAAGTTTGAAAATTTTTTCTTTTCTATCTGGGTTAGTCTCCGAATGGTTGTTATCATTCGTCTCTATGCGATAACTTTTCTTTTTCTCCTCAGAGGATTGTTCTTTTTTATCATCAGTGGTTAATGATAAGTTAACACTTTCGTCTTTTTGCCGTTTTATCTCAGATCGTAATAGTGGTAGCATAGATTCACGAGCTGTGACAATTTGGACTTTCTTTGATGAAATTAATTTATTTGCATTATAATCTGCATTAGTACAAAAGGCGATATTATTGCCTTTAAGAGTGCAGTCAATAGCATATATATATAGGCTTTCATTGTAGCTATCTCCTTCTAAAATATAATGATCAGTCATCTTTATTTTATCAATTTGTGTTCGATCAAATGATAATATATTAAATTCATAGTCGTTATACCCATAATCAAATGGACCTTTTGCTGGTTCACAATCTAACCAATGATCTTGATAGTATTTTTCATAAGCAATAGTTATAAATTCCTCAGGGATGTCTATGTGAGAATTTGCAACAATAAAATCTGATGTTTTAATTACACACCCAATAAATCCCCAAGCTGCTCTTCCTCCCATTTTATCTAAATCACAATCAATACCCTCTTTCTTAATTAAAGATTTAACTAACGCACATTTGCCGATAATACAGTGAATTCCGTCGTTTATGAATATTTTTAAATTATCCACATGTTGATTAAGAGCATTGCCGTTGTCCATCATCGCTTTAATTAAAGTGATAGTATCTTCCGACAACTCTTTTGGGTATGCATATATTGCGTCCCTATAATCGATATTTTTAACCCTACACAAAATTATAGGGGAAGTTGCTATCTTTATTTTCATGATTTTATTTTATTAAAAATTCTGTTTGATAATATTCCACAAGGGAAATTTCTTGACCCTGTGTATATAATTTTTTATCATCACTAAGGGTATCAAGGATGGCTTGTGCCATCTTTTGCCATCTAGTAATATCTGGAACAATAGCATTGATTTCATCATTCCATGCCTCTATTTTACGCTGTTTGCTAAAAAATTTACTATTCTCTTTCTCTATTAGATCTTTTAACTCTCTAATCTTGAAATATCTATTATCGAATAGATTATTAAGAATAGATAACATTGAAATTGTTATAGGATATTCTATATTGATAGGGTCTAATTCTCCTGAGTAATTATTTTCTGCTATTTCATTACCAAGTGATACGATTGAAATAGACACAAGAGATGCATCTCCAGCAGGTAGATTTACAAATAATGAAGATATGCCAATCTTAACACAGTCTATAATAAGATCTTTTGCATTCTCTATACTCGAATTAATAATTAAATCTCCTTTAGTTACAATAATGGGTATTGACTTTGGTATATGCGCACCTTTGCTTCTGAGGTCGGTTATAAATTTATTATATGCTCCGCAAGCCTTGATGCATGCAATTTTCTTTTTTCTGTCATCATTTTCTTTAATGGCTTTATATAATTTTTCACCATCTATAAAAATAACCCACGCATCAGATGTGCGTAAATCTGAGGTTAAGTCATCTTCTTTTTGTCCAATATATCCACCTGGGTAATCAGCCCATTCAAATGACGCTATTTCCCTAAACCCGTATTGAAGAGAGAAATTATATTGTTCTCGTTCTTGGCTTGGATGAGGGAATCTCTCGTTGCCTAATTGTGCGTTCTCTAATTGATCGAAAGCATCTTGCAACTTTTGATCTTGAATCGGGTTACTAGCTGACATTGTAAAGCCATCAATATATCCATATGCAATATAATTGTACATTGCATATAGAAAGCATGTTTTTCCAGAACTTGTATTGCCGATAACTGTAATTTTATTCATAATTAGTTTATTTTATAGGTAATAATTATTGTTGATATTTCTAAACTCTTTATATAGATCCCTATTACTTAATCTATTCACCAAAGTTTTCAGTGTTTCTAACATTGAATTGTAATAATCAATTTGCGGTTGTATTTCTTGAGCCTTTTTTTTTGCTATTTCTCTGTATGTTGGCTCATTACAGAAAAAGGATTTTATATCATCAAAAGTACCAGCGCTTTCTACGAAATTTTGATATAATTTTAACTCGTTATCTAATCGATCACTCTCTTTACTTATATAATTCATCATACCTCCATGTAACATATAGAGAATAGGGAAATCAGCGTTGATTATTTTGTTCTTTATGCAACAAACAGGTGTAACGATTGATTGTATGTATTCATTAGCATTGATTATATTAAGCATAGGTTTTAAAGGTTGTAATACCGTTTCTAATTCGTCATTATATCTCAATCCAATAAGATCTGATTTTGTTATAACAATTGATATATAATATGGTCTTTCAATGCTTTTAAGATTCTTAGCCAAAAGACGAATAATCTCTCTTACTTTTGTCGCAATAGAATTATTCTTCAGTTGTTGCGCATCAAAGAATAACATCAATCCATCTGAGCAATGGATATCATGTACTAATAGTTTTTCGTTTTCAGTAGATCGTTCACTAATAACTCCGCCATTAAAATCATTCCAAGTGAAATTATGTACGGTATTACCATTATATTTTAAATGAAAGTCAAAACTATTTCGTCGTAATGTTGCTGGTGGATATACTCCATTGCCCCTCATTGAGTTATATTGTTCTACAAATAGCTTATGGGATATAGAATCTGTGTGTATAGAAAATGAATCACTGAGACTTTGCATAGATCCGTAAGCACTTGTCATATATGTTGTCTTACCAGAGTCCTTATTGCCAATCATTAGAATATTCATAGTGTCCGTAGTTTTATAGGTTGTAATTATTTCTTTTATTGTTGATTGTTTTTGTATTTACTTTAGCTTTAGTAGTTTTGCTACCATACTGTGATCTTATATCAATGTCAAATTGCTTCTCTTTTTGAATAACTCCAAGATTATTAATTATATGAGCGATTCGCTCATTATATTCAGGGTATACCTTTTTTATGGTTCTTAATAGTACTTTATCAAAAGAAGTAAAATATGTCGCATTAAATAAGTCGCTTATTGTTTTGTGTTTTACGTCTGAAATCCCCCGTTCGATAAAGATGGATTCTAAGATAGATTTTCGTATTCTTTCTTTTTGATCTTTACTTAAAAGACTTTGGACACTTTCATATAATATAAGAATTCTCAAAGAGTCATGTCTAAACCTATCACTGTCATTAATACATGAATTTAAAATATCCTCATATTTAGTTTTAAACATAACCAAACAAGATTCATCATTAAAGACAATCTTTCTATTTGCAAGTAATTGAGGTAGCATAAAAGGCATTTTATCAAAATGCCAATAATAACTATCAGCTACAGAGCTAATAAACGCTTTTAACACTGGGGTCACTTCACTTAATATACTATCTTTATTATCTGATAATTTGTCATCATTACATTTATACTCATATAGTAAGCCATTAGGAATAAATTCACAATCAATAAATTCATCATTAGAGTTTTGATTGTTATTCATACCCCACAATGAATAGCGAAAGAACAAGCCTTTCTCTTTGGTTATTACAGGTGAGATAACGATTGTAGGCAGTGATCGAAGGTGGCATTTTATATCTGGCACTTTTGCCCCCATATCAACCATATCATTCTTCCAAGCCCTTTTGTAAAATAAAATTGGATGCGTAGACGACATATTCCAATAACTACAAAAATACTGACTGAGAGATTCTTCTAGCTCTGGAAATATCTTCAAATTAAATAACGTATCCGCACAATTGGTCAGTATACAATGCATAGCGACACGTGAAGATGATTTCTCGTTTGTACTATTATCAGACGCAATCATCGGTAACGCCTCATTCTTCATTACAAATGGAGGAACTAGTAGAGGCCAATCTTTTAATGAGGATGTAAACGCAATTAGCTCCAAATTAGATTTAAAACTATTATTAATATTTACAATACGATCTTCGTACATTTGAGTCTCTATCTCTCGTTGAGCAGACAGTAGTCGCTCTAATTCAAATCTGGCATTTGCAATTCCTTCTCGATTTTTCTTTTCTGTAAATGCTTGTTGAGCATCTTGCAGTTTTTTCGACTGATCACAACCTTTCTTATAATTATAATACGCAGACCCTATCTGCATTGCAATCATTGCTAGTGTAAAAGCAGGCATATATTATTTATTTAGTAGGTTATTATTTATGCGCAATGAACTTTCAATAGAATTTAGCTCACTTGGTGTACACAGTGCTCTAAAGCTATCTGAATTAGCTACACTCATACTTAATAATTCATATTGCTGTCTGATAAAAGTCATAATATCAGGATATTTAGAGATATTATGAGGCTTTATAATCTTCAGTAAAGTTGCTGGTCGATGGTACGTCATTACCATATAGTTATCCCTAATAATACCTATAACAACTTGTAATGCAAAATCTACTTTATCATTATCAGGATCAGTTAAGGCATAAGGAAAAGATAGCATATTGCTAATTTGCATTGATCCAAGACCTCTGTTAAAACACCATGTCGCAATCTCTATATTTAATTTACCACTACTTAAATTAGGGAATATCAGAAGCGTGGGCAACCCTTGAAGTATATAATTAATATTCATAGATTCGGCAACAGTACTCTGGCAATTCTTTTTCCAAGAGCTCTTCGGAATAGTGCAATTACCTAAAGATGTCTCTATGGATTTAATTGTCTCATAGAGATCATTATAGCGACTATTCTTGTTTGTATTATAAGTAGTTACATTTGTTCTTGCGATATAAACCCCTAGTGGCACTATGGCTTTATTTAGTGAGGCTTGTTGCTCTTCAAAAAAAGCTAATATGCTTTTTTCTAAAGGCCAACAATTATCACAAAAGTATTGAAACTCAACTTCTTTTTGTCGATTTTCATTGCTTTGTTTTGATTGAATCATCTGATAACGTAGTCCTAGCTCATATGACTCTCTTTTAAATGCGATTTGAGTATCTAACTGTTCTTCTTTGAACTCTCGATTAAGATCATCAAGGTGTCTCTGGAATTCAAAATTATTATCCATAAGTACACTCTGATTCTTGCGTCCCAATTCTCCAAAGACGGCTGAATTAAGCGCACTTGTAAGGAAAAAATAAGGACATCCACTACCTGATTGTTGCGCTACCTGCACAATAGTATCACTATCCATAATTATCTATATTTAAAAGTCATTATCTAAAAAATCAACAGGTGTATCTTCTACCGATATATCTGTGTTATCTCCTAATTCTTCAAGATTAGAGTCACATCCGTCAGAAAATATATCATTCACAATCATATGATCCATAAATAAAGGCTCTACCATTTCACATTCACATTGTGCTACCGATACAATATTATCTATGACAGGAATATGAATAAAGGCTTGTTCTATTGGTTGCAACATTTCGTCAGACATAAGAATCGAATCTTTTGCTATTTCCATAACTTCGATCAAAGAAGTATCTTGGCTCATTAAATTCTCAACAAACCTTGTTTCCCCTGCCATCGTGTTACCATCTAAATAAGCTGCTAACAACTCATCTGAAATATTATCATAAATATCAATCATAATAGTCCTCCTTTTTCTTCATTATTTTGTGTAATTGAACATGCGCCCTTCGGTGAATATTGTACAAATTATCTATCGTAACACCCAGTTCATCAGCGACTAAAATAGGTTTAACCTCATTTAAATCAAGGGCTATAATGACTCTTTTGTATCGTTTATTCTCCATTTTATCAAGAGCAGCAAAAATATCAATTCTACTTTCAATAGGTACACTTGTAATATAGCTAGCACTACTTATATCTATTGGAGTAACATTTGATTCTTTTTCTATCAGCCGATCTTTATTTTTTATGAAAAATCTTACCGCAACAATCGTCAACCATGTCGTTAATTTACTTCGGTAGTCGAATTGCCTCATTTTGTACCAGTCCTTATTTGACAAATGCAGATACAGTTCGTTTATTAATTCGTCTTTGTTAGCTTTATTATTAAAGACATTGAATATAATATTTGAAATGATTGGTTTACATTTGTCGAAAAAGAAATATTGAATCACAGATGTATTATTTTGCAATACTCCTGTGATTATTTCCTTGTCTGTGTAATTTTCAAACTTCATAAATTTAGTTGTTATACATTCTATTACAATCTGATTCGCTGCCAATAGGGAAATTCGTTTTTAAACCGACCATAATTTATTTACGATTGTATGGTAATAAATCTTTATTATGATGTTAATATGATTCATTGCAACAATTCTTAACCATCCAAACAAAGTACATTTGAATTCGAACTTGCGCAGATTGTACCAGTCGTCCGATTTTAGATGTATTATAAGCTCACTTATTAATTCATCTATTGTTATCTCATTATCGAATATACTCCACCGAAGTTTACTCCGTAGAGGTATACATTGCCTATTAAAGAAGAAATATTCATACTCTTCATCATTAGACAATAATCGATTAACTATTTCTTTGTCATTACCAGGTAACATTATATTTACTATTAATATTACTACAATTACATAACTCTTCAATAGAGGTATTTTCAACCATAAAGATAATGAAAATATTCTATTTGATTTGGAATTGCATATTATTTTATTTTACAAACTGCATATAATAAACAAATAATAAACAAAATAGTCCATTAGGTGGATCTGAAGCCGTTGATATTCGCCGTTTGCCCAATAGGAGTACTGAAATCTTTCACTTTAAACTAAGGTGTGTTGGTCTACATTGAGCCTTGGGGATAGTTTTAAATAATAATGGCTGCCGATTTTTGTTTGTCGACAGCCATTGTTGTAAATTAATCCTCCTCAACCCAATCCACTCGACATATCTTCTCTCGAACATCGCTCTGTAAAAACTGCTCCAACTGTTTAATATGATAACGACTCAATCGCTCTGCTACACGAAGCTGCTCCATATCTTTTGATGAGACAAGGCGGTTGTAGAGTTTGTTAAATGCCTCGAATGGGAAGTCCTCAATGTTTCTAACTCTATTGAAGCGATACTTGAGAATAAGCGACTTGGCAAGACACTTAATCTCAGCTCGTTCGCAACCAATCTCAACGGCAATGGCTGCCAACTCCTCGAAATAATCGTCATAGGTATCCAATTCGAGGTTTTCACGACGAAACTCCTCTCTCTCCTCCTTAGAATTTATTTGCCATAGGACCTCTTCATAGTACTCCCAATTTGTGTGGTCATCATAAGATAAAACCCACAATCCACTATGTAGCTCACCGAGTAACTGCATGCGCCACATACCTTGAACTACGATCTTATCATCTTTAACAATAAGTAGTTTCTCAAATTCGTCTCCTTTTGAATAGTGTTTATAGTGATATTCGTTATAAATAATTTTGAATGGCCAATCACATTGGCGATGAAGATAAGGTGTATATTCCATAATTCGTTTTGTTTTTAATGATTTATAATTTGTTCACTGAATGATTTCAAAGAGCGTAAACTATCCGAATTATGTCACAAAAAAATGACACAAAACACCCTCCGAGCTAGTCGGACAGATAGTTTCGTGTCATAATTGTATGGTGCAAAGATAGTTATTATTTCTATCCCTGCAAAATTTCGAGTAAAAATCTTAGCAACCTCGTTCTTTGAGGTAGCCAACCACACCTTCAACAGTGAATAGTTTTTCTACAATATCATCTGTGATTTCTACCTCAAACTCCTCCTCGAATGCCATTGCCAATTCAACCATATCTAATTCATCAGCCCCTAGATCCTCAATTAAATCGGATGCCAATGTTATTTTGCTTATCTCTACTCCTAAGTGTTCAGCTATCAGTGAGATAACTCTTGTCTCAATATTTCCCATCTTTACAGTCTAAATGTTTTGTTTATATGTGGTTATGCTATAATATCATGATATAGCATATCATTTTTCTCTTAAATAAAAGTAGTTAAAGAACATCACTCTCAATATTTCTTTAATGTCAAGAGTGATATTATGGTTAAAACCCTCGCCATTTTTCTTCTCATAGTGGAGTGTGCCATCTTCTAAATAAGCGGGATAGGTCTTCATAAATCTACCGTGTATGCTGCAACAACTACTAAACTCCCCATCAATAATGTCTATAAAAATATGACCTTCATTCACTCTCAATACAGGGAAGAACTCCGTAAATTCATCTGTCGAAATTTCTAATACACCCCACGAGAGTTGCTCCTTGGTAATCCAAAACCTATTGGCAAAGAACTCAAAGGCTCTCTCTTCCTCCAAAAAGGCTGTGAGGTTGTCACATATGCTCTTGTCTAAGTTGAGCTTGTATGGTCTGAAGTTAGGTGAATCAAATATGCGGAAGCGATAGAATCTTCCCACAGCCTCACTCATATCAATAGTCCGAGTATAAAACCCATCCTTGGAAAAATCACACTCTATTACGGCAACCAATTTTCGTCCTCTTAATTTTGCATCAAGAAAGGTGTAGCTCCGAAACTCTGGAAAGCTATCAAATCGAACATATCGATCCTCCATAACATCTATATACGCCTCATGCCCCCTGATTTTGAGTGCAGGGTGTCGCCAACATTCGCAATCGTCAGAGATTTCGAGAATTGCCCAGCTCAAATCTTTTACACGAAGATTATGACGTGCTGCGTAGAACTCTTTTCTTAAATAGTTTGTAGTAATTCTGCTCATTGTATATAGAATTTATTACGCCAAATATAATCAAAATCTGATGAATATGCAAAATTAGGACTTGACAAATCATTGAAAATGTGTTACCTTTGTAGGAAAGTCGTATTATGAATATTGTAGCAATTTCAGACCTGCACGGTCACTTACCTCAGCTCCCCGAAGCTGATATAATATGTATTGTGGGTGATATAACCTCGGACGATCATCGCAAAGATGGTGAGGCGCAATGGGTGTGGTATAATGAGGTATATCTTCCTTGGGTAGAGTCACTCCCTGCTTGCAAAGTTATCACCGTTGCAGGGAATCACGACTATTGCTTTTTGGAGCATAAGCCTATGCAAACAGATAAACACATCTACCTCGAAAATAGCGGAGTGGAGATTGACGGCTACACCTTTTACGGAGTGCCTAATACTCGCCCAGCTATACACAACCACGGCTTTAGTTTGACCCACGAGGAGTTGGTGGAGATATTCAATGCCGTACCCGACAAGCTCGATTTCCTACTTGCCCACTCATCACCCTACGGAGTGAACGACTGTGGAATGTTAGGCGACCGCTCGGAGGATCTTGGCAACAAAGAGATGACCGAAGCCCTAAAAGATAAAGATATTCGCTACATCTTCTGCGGACACATCCACACGGGCAATCATGCTATGGGCGAGTGGCGAGGCAAAAAGATTGTGAATGTTAGCTACTGTAAAGAGGATAAGATACCTGCGAATGAACCTTATATTTTAGAGTTATGAAAAAGATACTATATGTAGATATGGATGGTGTGTTGGTTGATTTCCAGTCGGCACAAGATGCTCTTGATGAGCAGACTCGCAGGAAGTATGAGGGGCATTTGGACGATGTGCCGCATCTCTTCTCGAAGATGTTGCCGATGCCCGATGCTCTGGAGTGCTACCGATATTTGGCGACGAAGTTCGATACCTATATCCTCTCGACTGCCCCTTGGAACAACCCAACGGCAATGGATGACAAAAAGGCGTGGGTAAAGAAGTATCTTGGTGATGTTGCCCACAAGCGACTAATCATCACCCACCAAAAGAACCTCAATCGTGGCGACTATCTCATTGATGATAACATCGCACGAGGTGCAGCAGAGTTCGAGGGTGAGCATATTCACTTCGGCACGGAGCGATTCCCCGATTGGGCGAGCGTGGTTAAGTATCTATATGATAAAACTAACATTTGATTGATTATGAAAAAATTAACTCCAAAACAATGGGTGGCAATATTAGCTGTAATATTAGCCCTTGCCTACTATTTTGCCTATATATACGGCTCTTTTAGGATTACATTTGTATCCCTATTCGGATTTATGATTCCCTTCTACGGCTTGTTTAATGCTATTGCTGCATTTTTTGTTGTTCGAGCATTTTTTACTTCTCGGAAAAATTATCTTTCCTATCCACTTGCTATTTTTGTTATTGCTACGATTGCGAGTTTTATAGCTCGCTATGTGATGGATATATACTTGTTATATAGCATATTGGTATTCATAGCTTATATTGCACTCGGTGCGACGGCTGGAATTGTGGCAAATAGTAGGTGTGAGCAAGATAGTGAAGAAGATATTGATGATTAATTAAGATGTAGGGTTATGAAGCGGATAAATTTTGCAAAGAATTGGAATTTTAAGTTATACAGCAAAGCCTTTTCGACTATAAGGTTGGAGAATAGCGAGAAGTATATTGTGGGTAAAGAATATGCTGTGTGGCTTGGTGAGGAGGTGCATAGCTGCGCAGTGCTTGTCTCGGCACGGGTGCTACCATTGAGTGAGCTTACCGAGGAGATGGCATACCTTGATACTGGGTTGTCATTGAAAAAGACCAAGGAATTACTGTGTGAGTTCTACCCTGAGATGTGTGAAGATACTCCGATACACTATCTAATTTTTAGTATTACACGGCTAAGACCTTATGGTAGATCGATTATGCCAGAGAGTCAGGAGATAGATGATTATCTCGACAGAGAGTTAATACCGAAAATCGATATAGATAAAAAGAAATTTTCTACGGTAGACTAGAACTAAAAGCAAGTTTTAACGATGAAAAGAGCAGAGATTAAAGAGCAGATGGCACACTTAGAGTGTGAGGTGGCAGAATCGTTTATGGAGTTAGTTGAGCAGTTCGATGATGCGAAATTGTGCAATCGCAAAAACTTCGTGGGACACATCACAGCAAGTGGAACAATCGTTCATTTTGAAAGCAAAGAGGTGTTGCTTCTGCATCACAAGTTTCTCGATGCTTGGCACGTTCCAGGGGGACACGTAGATCCAGAAGATGAATCGACCGTTGCAGCAGCTTTGCGAGAGGTCGAGGAGGAGACTGGAATCGTAGCATCACAACTCACACCTCTCAATGTTGTAGATGGCGTGCAATACTGTGTAGAGATCAATTCGCACCCTATACCTCGTAATGAAAAGAAGAACGAGGATGCACACTATCACCACGACTTCAGATATGTCTTTGGATATAATGGCGATAAAAATATCTATATCGACAGCAGCGAGAGCCTAAACTACAAATGGGTGAGTATAGATGATGAATATTTTCACAGAATTGTAGATGTTACACAACTTAAAAAGATCTTATCAAATTATGAAAAGCAGTAAATTTTCACTCAACAAGAGGCTTAATAGTTTTCGCTATGCGTGGCAAGGTATTGTCGCATTGGTGCGTGATGAACACAATGCACGCATCCATATGGTTGCGGCAGTAGTCGCTACCGTGATGGGATTTTGGTTAAAAATATCCTCAATGGAATGGGTCGCAATAATTGGTTGTATAGGTGCAGTAATAGCAACAGAGGCGATGAACTCTGCTGTGGAGGCAGTATGTGACAAGGTATCCCCAGAGAAGCACGAGCTAATCAAGAAGGCTAAAGATTGTGGTGCGGCAGCGGTGCTTATCGTCTCTATTTCGGCAGCAATTATTGGATGTGTTGTTTTTTTGCCAAAAGTCATAAAACTTTTTCATATATTATAATAATCTTTCCTGAATATATTTCACGGCTTTAAGCTCCATAAAATCATCTATATTAAGTTCCTCCGTTGGCTTGTTTATAAGATCATTATAGGTGAGTTTGCATATAGCAAGTATCTCTATTTTGTGAAACTCACACAAGCGTTTATCACGTTTGCCTATTTTGCCACGTTCTTTATAATTCATACCATAACAAGTTGGGCATATTCTATAGATTGCACAGTCACGGCACTCTTCGTCTTCAAATAGAGTGTCATCAGTAAAATTCGCCTCTGCAATCTTTTTCCACTCTTCTTGACTCAATGCATTCTCTGCAAACATATGGCACGGATAGGCTTTCCCGTCTGTGTCATAGCTACTCATACGCAAACCCGAACCACAACTTCTGAATAGTTTCTCCTTAGACAATATCGAACTAATTTTTTTACTGAGATTGATAGTTCTAGCTACAGAAGGATTGTTGATGTAGTACTCTACGAGTTTATGTACTTCTCGTCGATAGTCCTCAATCATTTCGAGAGACCAATCTACTCCTGTTGCTAAATTATATATGACCTTAAACCCCTTGTTATGAATAAATATTACACCATCTGCTATATTTGAGATCGTTTTTTTTGACACTGTCATTTTCACTGGTTGGTTAGGCCAGTTAGTAGAGAAAAAATCAAGATCTATACAGTCGAATGAATTACATCTATTCATATCGTGCATCGCCTTCGTCCCATCTAGACTTAGAGCAACAAATACTCTCTCTTTATTAGCTAAAAGCCATTCTTTCATACCATCTGTCAATAGAGTGCCATTTGTTGTTATCAAAAATCGAATTTTACACCCTCTATCTTCAGCAAAAGACCAATCGCACAACTCCTTGATCAGGTTGAAATTCAACAGTGGCTCACCTCCGTGGAAGTCAACCTCAAGTTTGCCACCTTGATTTTCTTTTATCTCTTTACGTAGAATCTCTTTTGCAACGTCTAATGACATTGTTTTGCTATTTTTGAAATCTTCATAGCAATAAATACATTGTATGTTACATCTATTTGTAACGGTAAGGATTATTGATCTTTTCATAAATATCATTTTAAAAGTGCAGGATATGCCTTAGCATATCCTGCGAACAAATGAGCTAAAAGAGATTACTCCCACTCCTCTGAAGGGTGAGTGTTATAACCCTTACAACAATCACAACCATCAGGAGCATAGAATTTTGGGAAGTCATTGCTCCCAAACTTAGCTTCTAGTTCAGCTAATTTAGCATTTAGTTTTTCATTCATTTCCATAATACTATAAGTTTTATGGGCTCTAAGTATTTTAACCCATATTAGCAGAGCCCGTTTGCTAATATGAGCATTCATCATATCACTTTAAACTTAAAATATAATACCGTCTTGCACCATATTTCCAGTCATTCATTTCGTAGTCGACATATTTATTAACATTAAAACCAATGTCTGCCCACAAGCGAAGCAATTGTTTCTCTGTTAGATAAAATTGTGGTGGTAGGCAATCTCTATATTGAATAACACCTATTTCAGCCTCATCAAAATAGCCATCAATTATGAATGAATCATATATAACCTTACCACAAGGTCTTAATAGTGCTCGTATGTTCTCCCATGCTGTGAACTGGTTATCATACCCGAAGACACCATATAAGCTACCACCAAGTATCGTTATCATATCTATATCCTCTAGACTTTTGGCATAACTAATATTTGTGATATTCAATATATCTTCAATGATAATATTATCTACATATCTCCTATCATCCCCTTCTGCTAGTTTGGAGTATTTTTCGATACCGACAAATTTTATTCCCTCAGATTCTAAAAAAGGGAATAGTCTAGAGCCATTTAGGCATCCAATGTCACAAATTTTAGGTGGAGCTAACTCCCTAATAATGTCGATCTCTGTTGCATTCAAAGTTGTAGGATTGAATCCAGAGATCATATCTTCAATAGGTGTTATCTTCACCCATTCGTCATATTTATCTATTGTCATAGTCATCATTATTTTACTCTAAATTACGAGTGTTATGTCGAAATTGAATACCAAACGTCACATTATGTGTAAAATTGAGTTTAATATTAAACACCTAACATTTCAATAATCAATACATTCAATTCTTGAAACGGCAAGTAAAGAAGTAATGATCGCCAGCGCAAGGACAAGTTTCCCCTCCAGATTCAGGGTGCCTACACATTCCACTTGAGTAGTACCTACATTCTCTATCTGTTGACTGTTTCTTTGTGGGTCTGCTCGAAGATGAAGATGTACGTGATGCACGTCTCTGCAAATTTCGTTTAACACCCTTCAGATAGCCAAGTCTGCCTT
>JBCQTK010000007.1:0-68849 GCA_047178665.1 Rikenellaceae bacterium
AACGCCAACGGAGACAAAGACATAAACGTGGTAATGTTGAACCTCGAGAGTGTGCCAGAGAAAGCGTTTTATAGATGCTCAGACCTCACCTCGATAGAGCTACCTGTGGCAACGACGATTGGAGATTATGCGTTTTATTCCTGCACAGCCCTCTCCTCGATAGAACTACCTGTGGCAACGACGATTAGAGAGCGTGCGTTTTATTACTGCAAAGCCCTCACCTCTATATCTCTTGGTGACGAGGGCAATGGTGTCTCGTCGATCTTGACAAGTGTTTTTTTGTATGTCACAACTGAGAACATAGACCTAACGATCAAGGTTGCGGAGGATAGCGACATCACCATCAGCGGAACAATATTGAACACAGGCTACAACACCTACACATTCAAGTCGATCAACGGCTACGAGGAGTGGGCACTCGCGAATTTCACTGCGGAGAG
The DNA here is from genome assembly GCA_047178665.1 of Rikenellaceae bacterium. Taxonomy (GTDB): domain Bacteria; phylum Bacteroidota; class Bacteroidia; order Bacteroidales; family Rikenellaceae; genus Alistipes. Next base: position 441 of record JBCQTK010000007.1, read on the forward strand.
CTACCCCGAGAGCAAGACGTGGTATGTGTCGAACACGACAGCGGAAACTGACGACTTCGCAGGACTCAAAGCAGCCCTCGCGACAGCCAACACCAACAAAGATATAAACGTCGTAATGTTGAACCTCGAGAGTTTGCCAAACGGTGCGTTTAACGAATGCACATCCCTCTCCTCGATAGAGCTACCTGCGGCAAAGGCAATCGGATATTATGCGTTTTACGGCTGCACATCCCTCACCTCGATAGAGCTACCTGAGGTAACGACGCTCAGAGAGTTTACGTTTGAGTCCTGCTCAGCCCTCACCTCGATAGAGCTACCTAAGGCAACGACGATCGAAACGTCTGCGTTTTATTCCTGCACAGCCCTCTCCTCGATATCTCTTGGTGACGAGGGCGATGGTGTCTCGTCGATCTGGGGAGATGCTTTTTCGGGTGTCACAACCTCGAACATATACCTCACGATCAAGGTTGCAGGGTCGACTATCTCCATCAGCGGCACAACATTGAACACAGGCTACAACACCTACACATTCAACTCGATAACCGTGGCAGAGTAGCGACTGCAACGGGTGGCTCAAAGTGGAGCGCCCGTGCACTCCTTTATCCTTTGTCCTCCCTCCGCCGACCGCGGCTGTCGTTGCCGCTGCGGAGGTGAGAAGATACAAAGCAAGGCAAGACAACAGATAAGAGCTAATACAACACCAAAAAGAGGGGGCGACTACGATAGTCACCCCCTCATATATTATATGTAGTCGACTCGACTACTTCGCTCCTCTACTTCGACAACTCCGCAACAGTCGCAGCGGCTGTAGCAGCGTTGGCGCCCGATGTCACCTTCTTGAATGCAGCGATCGCCTCAGCCTTCATCTCCTTAGCGTTGTAGGCAGCGCCCAAAATGAAGTAGATGTTGCTCTTCTCGTCTGCAGAGGTCTGCAACGCCGCAGCTGCATCTGCCGTAGAGAATACCTTCGCGTAGTCCTTCTTGTCGCTATATGCCTGTAGACGGATCTTCGCCGCAATAGGGCTCTTGGGCTCTTTCGCCGTGATGGCGTCTGCCATAGCGATCACGCCGTCGTAGTTCTTGCTCTTCTGTAGGTCGGCAACACGGTTGTTGGTGTAGATCACAGTGTTGTTCTGTGCCTGAGCAGCGTCAGCAGCGTAGCGTGGGTTCGATCCCATCGCCGCAACCTTCGCAAATACATCCATTCCCTTGTCGTAGTTGCCTGTCTCGCAGTAGCAGATACCCAACCAGTTAGCCATCTTCGTATTGCGTGGGTCGGCTGCATATCCATTCTCAAAGACTGGAAGCGCCGTCGCGTAGTCCTCAGCGTTGAACGCCTTACCGCCCTGCAACTCGTAGGTCTTACCAACCCACGCCTTCGCCTTCGACATTGTTGGGATGTCGTCGTACAACTCAGCATACTCCGCAGCCTTCGTGAAGTTGGTGCGAGCAGTGTCGAAGTCTCCCGACTGTGCTGCGCGTCCGCCAATCATATAGAAACACTTTGGCAAATAAGTCTTTGCTGTCGCAACCTGAGCCGCAGCAGACTCACTATCCATTCCCTCATTGATGACAGCCTCTAGGAGAGTCGCCGCCTTGTCAAAATCCTTCGCGCTGTAGGCCGCAGAACCCTGATCCAATTTCTCTTGCAACGACTGCGCAGAGGCGCCAGCAACACTCATCAACGCCATAAGCGATAGAACAATCTTTTTCATTTTTCTCTTTTTTATTGTTTTATTTTTAAGTTTTCGTTTTACGATTTAGCAAATATATATCAATTTTCTCTAATCTGCAACTTCTAACCTCGCAATTTAGCGAAAAATTCGCGCATCAGCTCCTCGCTCTCCTCCGAGAGTACCCCACTGCGGAGCTTCGTCTTGGGGTGGAGAATGTCGCCAGAGTAGCGCAAGAAACCACGCTTCGGGTCGGACGCACCGTAGACAACTGCGCCCAACTGACTCCACGCTATAGCACCTGCGCACATAGCACAGGGTTCGACAGTGACGTACAACGTACAATCCGCCAGGTACTTACCCCCGACAGTAGATGCCGCAGCCGTGATAGCCTGCATCTCGGCGTGAGCAGTCGCGTCGCCCAGAGTCTCGACCAAATTGTGTCCACGACCGACCACACGATCCGCCGCAACAACGACAGCTCCAATCGGCACTTCGCCACTGCGCAGAGCCTGACGCGCCTCGTCGAGCGCTAGACGCATATATTTTTCATCACGTTTATCCATCGAATCTCCTTTTTTTTTACTATATTTGTGCGATTGTAGATGGTGCAAAGCTACAACAAAGTGATTGAATTACAAAAATTAATTTACTTATATATATAAATATGTATAGAACGCATACGTGTGGCGAACTCACTATCGCCAATGTAAATTCGCAAGTGACACTCTCAGGATGGGTGCAGAAGGTGCGCGCCCTGGGTGGTATGACATTTATCGACCTCCGCGATCGCTACGGAATAACTCAGATCGTCGTCGAGGAGCACTCAGACGCAGAGATCAAAAGCAGGGCCGCAGAGCTCGGTCGCGAGTATGTAATCAAAGTCGAGGGGCGCGTTATCGAGCGCTCATCGAAGAATAGCAAGATGGCGACGGGCGAGATCGAGATCGCAGCATCCAACATCTCAATCCTCAACGCCGCAGAGACACCGCCGTTCACAATCGAGGAGCACTCAGACGGCGGCGACGACCTACGTATGAAGTACCGATACCTCGACCTACGTCGTCAGCCTCTGCAGCGAGCATTGATCCTGCGCCACAAGATGGCTCACGCCGTGCGCAACTTCCTCGACTCGGAGGGATTCCTCGAAATCGAGACACCATATCTTATTAAGTCGACACCTGAGGGTGCACGCGACTTTGTCGTGCCTAGTCGTATGAACCCCAACGAGTTCTACGCACTCCCACAGTCGCCACAGACATTCAAGCAGCTGCTGATGGTGGCAGGATACGACAAATATTTCCAGATCGTGAGATGCTTCCGCGACGAGGATCTGCGCGCAGATCGCCAGCCCGAGTTTACACAGATCGACTGCGAGATGGCGTTTGTCGAGCAGGAGGATGTGCTATCTACATTCGAGCGCTGGGCGCGATATATGTTCAAGGAGGTGATGGGCGTGGAGCTAGAGTCTACATTTCAGCGTATGCCGTGGCTTGAGGCGATGGAGAAGTATGGATCGGACAAGCCCGACCTACGATTTGGAATGGAGTTCGCCGACCTCACAGAGTTGGCTCAGGGACACGGATTCTCGGTGTTCGACAGCGTGGAGTACATCTGCGGATTTGCTGCGCCAGGTTGCGCATCGTACACCCGCAAGCAGATTGACGCTCTCACAGAGTTCGTGAAGCGTCCGCAAGTTGGCGCAAAGGGTCTTGTGTGGATCAAGGTCGACGAGAGTGGCGCTACAAAGTCGTCAATCGACAAGTTCTACTCGCCCGAGGAGGTGAAGGCTATGGCTGACAAGGCTGGCGCAAAATGTGGCGATATGGTCTTTGTGTTGTGTGGAGCTAAATTCAAGTCGCTCACGCAGTTGTGCACACTCCGCCTGGAGGTAGCTGAGCAGCTAGGACTACGCGATAACAAGGTGTTCAAGCCGCTGTGGATTGTCGACTTCCCCCTATTCGAGTGGGACGACGAGTCGGGACGATTCTACGCAATGCACCACCCATTCACATCGCCCAAACCAGAGGATGTGGAGTACCTAGCGACCGACCCCGGGAAGGTTCGCGCCAACGCCTACGACTTCGTCTGCAACGGTGTCGAGATCGGCGGCGGCTCAATCCGTATTCACGACTCGAAGCTGCAGGCGCAGATGTTCGAGATATTGGGATTCACACCAGAGAAGGCAGAGGAGCAGTTCGGCTTCTTGATGAACGCCTTCAAGTTCGGCGCACCACCACACGGAGGTCTAGCGTTTGGATTTGACCGTTTGTGCTCACTCTTTGGCGGCGTCGAGTCGATCCGCGACTACATAGCCTTCCCGAAGAACAACGCTGGACGCGATATGATGATCGACGCACCATCGCAGATCGACCAATCGCAGCTCGACGAGCTATATCTCGATACACTTACACCTGCTGCGGAGTAGGCACCCGACGACAATGGCAGCACCACTAGCAGAGCGCCTTCGCCCAACCACGATCGACGACTATATTGGTCAGGATCATCTGGTGGGCGAGGGGGGCATCTTCCGCAAATTTTTCGAGACGGGGAATATCCCGTCGTTCATCCTGTGGGGTCCTCCAGGGGTGGGAAAGACTACGCTCGCTAAGTTGGTGGCGTCAACACTTGGGCGACAGATATTCACACTCTCGGCTGTCACATCGGGCGTGAAAGATGTGAGGGAGGTGATTGAGACGGCAAACAGACATCGATTCTTCGACGCTGCACAACCCATACTCTTCATCGACGAGATCCACCGTTTCAACAAGTCGCAGCAAGATTCGCTGCTGGGGGCTGTCGAGCAGGGTGTATTTACACTGATCGGTGCGACAACGGAGAACCCATCGTTCGAGATTATATCGCCACTGCTGAGCCGCTGCCAGGTCTACATTCTCCGCTCGATGGAGGAGGAGGATCTAGAGCAACTTCTGCAGCGCGCCCTCACACAAGATGTGATCCTCAAGAGAGAGAATATCGTGGTCGAGGAGCGCGAGGCACTCTTTACGCTCTCGGGTGGCGACGCACGCAAACTACTGAACATCATCGACATCATAGTCGGGGCGAGCGAAGGCGGCAAGACCATACGCATCAACAACGAGTATGTAACAAACTGCCTACACCAAAACATCGCCCTCTACGACAAGGGGGGCGAGCAACACTACGACGTCATCTCCGCCTTCATCAAGTCGGTCAGGGGGAGCGACCCCAACGCGGCGATCTACTACCTTGCGCGGATGTTGTCTGGTGGCGAGGAGGCTCGCTTCATAGCCCGTCGGTTGGTGATTCTTGCGTCGGAGGATGTGGGACTTGCGAACCCCAACGCACTGCTACTAGCCAACGCCTGCTTCGACACTGTCCACAAGATAGGGATGCCCGAGGCGAGGATAACACTCGCAGAGACAACCATATACCTAGCCACTTCGCCCAAATCAAACTCCGCCTACAAGGCGATCAACGAGGCGATGGCGATGGTGCAGAGGAGCACAAACAACCGACCGATACCACTTCATCTACGTAACGCGCCGACAAAACTTATGTCGACAGCGGGATACGGCAAGGGGTACAAATATGCACACGACTACGAGGGTAGCTTCGTCGAGCAGGAGTTTATGCCCGAGGGGATGGAGGGTCATACATTCTACACCCCCCACACCGACAACGCCACGGAGCGACAGATCGAGGATCGGATGAACCGACTGTGGGGAGAGAAGTACAGAAAATGAGAAGAATAGCTATAATATCTGACACACACGGCACATTCGACACGGCGCTGCGAGAGTTCCTCCGCGACGTCGACGAGGTGTGGCACGCAGGCGACGTGGGTGGATCAGACACCGACATAGCCGACGAGATCGCACGCTTCAAGCCCCTACGGTGCGTCTACGGCAACGTCGACGGATGGGTGATGCGACGTTCATTCCAGAAGTATGAGAGCTTCGAGTGCGAAGGTGTGAGGGTTCTAATGACCCACATCGGAGGCTATCCGAAACGATACGAGGCGGAGGCTCGCGCAAAGATAGAGACGCTACGTCCGAAGCTATTCATCGCAGGACACTCCCACATATTGAAGGTTATCTACGACCCTAAATATGATCTGCTCCACATAAACCCTGGAGGAGCAGGCAACTACGGAATCCACAAAGTGCGAACAGCCATACGCCTCACCATCGACGGCGAGCAGATCAAAGATCTTGAGGTTGGCGAGTGGTGTCGCGGACAATAATCAGGCTCAATTCATAGAGCATATAGAGAGGCAGCGCCACGATTGCGAGGGTGAAAGGGTCGCTAGTAGGTGTGATGACTGCGGCGACAATCACGATGGCGACGACGGCGTGTCGACGATAGCGCCTCAACATCGGACGTGACACAATCCCCATCAGCGAGAGCAACCACAGCATAAGAGGGAGCTCAAACGCGATACCCATCGAGAGGAGGAGCATCGTAAAGTTATCCATATATGACTCGATGGAGAGTGTTGTCTCGATAAGCTCGCTCAGCTGATATGAGGCGAGGAATCGCAACGTCAGCGGAAATATGAGATAGTAGCCCACGATCAATCCAACATAGAACATAAACGAACCAAAGAGGAATATTCGCCCCACCCCACTCCTCTCCGCAGGATAGAGCGCAGGGTTGACGAAGCGCCAAATCTCGAAGAATAGGTAGGGCGCAGTGGTCACGAACGCCAACGAAAACGAGGTAGAGAGGTGTATGAGTAGTGGCGCCGCAAGATTTAGGTTGACGAGTTTCACGCCGAAGTCCTGATCGACAAATCCCCCCTCGACCTCGAAGTATGCCGCGACACTCCGCAAAAGTTCGTAGGTTGCGAAGTCGTTGTTGCAGGGAGCCAACATCACGCTGTCGAAGAGGATAGGCATAGCGAGAAAAAACGCTATAGCCGTCACCACCCAGATGCAAACGAGACGAACAGCGACCCACCGCAGCTCCTCAAGATGATCCCAAAAAGTCACCTCTACAGACTATTTTTGACCGTCGTCGCCCTTGGGCTTCGTGTCGTTGAGTGCGTCGTCGCTCTTGTTGATCTCCTCCTTCGCCTCCTCTATGCCATCCTTGAAGCTCCGAACCCCCTTGCCAAGTCCGCGCATAAGTTCTGGAATCTTCTTTCCGCCAAACAGCAGAAGTATGACGAGAGCGATGATGATCCACTCCGAACCACCAGGCAGCATTGCAAACATTAGTTTCATAGCTATTTTATCTTTACATTTATCACCTATCGACGCACCAAACGCGTATCACCACCTCATTCCGTCACCAACACAGAGCAAAGCGAGTGCATCAAAGTTAACAAAATAAATTCGAAGCACAATAACAAATGCGAAAAAAGCGGAACAAATAGGAGAAAAAGCGCGTGATCTCTGGTGTGATCTATCTTCCGCATCTCGACACGCTATAATATATAGGTATGGATGTCGCTCCAAATGTCGTGGAGTTGATAGGGCAAACGTACCAAAAAGGGGACTGCGCCATCGTCGCGCAGGCGGCTAGCTAGCTTGCATCTGCTTTTTCTTTGCGGCTATTATAGGGGTGCGGCTTGAAGGCGGTTCCCTATTATTTTCGTAGGGTTTCCCTGCTGGAGTTGACTCTTTTTTTGCATATTTGTCATATTCACACGGATCACCATTTATTAAAATAAATTATCAACAAGAATAGTCCTTTTAGTTACAAATTGATAGTTGCAACCGATCCAAAATAAAAACAGGTGGCACAAACAGCAGCAAATTGAGATTAAATCACCAACTTTGCAGAGAGAACAAGGGGGTAGACCCCCGAATAGTGTAGAAAGATCAAGGTGAAGAGAAAATGAAAAAAATTACAAAAGCAACAGTTGCAGGAGCAATCAACACTCTGATAATCTAGCACAAAAGAACATTTGTAAGAGAAGAAAAAAATCCAAACAGAAAAGAGAAAGATAATAATTAATCAAATAAAAAAAGGAGAATTATGAAGAAGATGATGAGAAAGATGGCCGGTGTAGTTGCATTATCGACTGCCGCCCTAACATTTACAGCGTGTCCCTCGACACAGAGCACAAAGAGCGCCGAGAGCAGTGACACCGTTGAGATCGGAATCCTCCACTCGTTGAGTGGCACGATGGCAATCTCGGAGGTTTCGTTGCGCGACGTGTTGATGATGGGTATCGAGGAGATCAACGCCGCAGGTGGCGTATTGGGCAAGAAGATCGAGCCAAAGATCGTCGACCCTGCATCGAACTGGGATCTATTTGCCGAGAAGTCGAAGGAGTTGCTCGGTAAGGATAAGGTGAAGGCAGTATTTGGATGCTGGACATCTGTATCTCGTAAGGCTGTGTTGCCAGTATTTGAGGAGTATGGCGGATTGTTGTTCTACCCTGTTCAGTATGAGGGTCAGGAGTGTTCACCCAACATCATCTACTCAGGAGGTACACCAAACCAGCAGCTAATCCCTGGAGCCGACTACTTGATGAGCGAGGAGGGTGGTGCATACACTAAGTTCTACCTATTGGGAACAGACTACGTATTCCCACGTACAGCCAACAACATCTTGAAGAACTATCTGCTATCGAAGGGAATCCCCGAGTCAGACATCATCGAGGAGTACACACCATTCCAGCACCAGGACTACCAGACTGTAGTATCGAAGATCAAGCGCTTCGCAGCATCGGGTGACGCTTGTGTGTTGAGTACAATCAATGGCGACAGCAACGTACCATTCTACAAGGAGTTTGCCAACCAGGGACTCACTGCCGACAAGTGCCCAATCATAGCCTTCTCTGTAGCTGAGGATGAGCTCCGCGCAATGGACACAGAGTATCTTGCAGGACACCTAGCAGCGTGGAACTACTTCCAGAGCGAGGAGACACCAGAGAACAAGAAGTTCGTAGCGGACTTCAAGGCATACTGCGCAAAGAACAACCTACCAGGAGGTTCATCACGTGTCACTGACGACCCAATCTGTTGGGCATACACCGACCTATACTTGTGGAAGGCAGCAGTCGAGAAGGCTAAGTCGTTCGAGGTAGAGGATGTGATCGCAGCGCTATCGGATATGGAGATTGTATCACCTGCAGGTAAGGTGAAGATGCACAAAGACAACCACCACTTGGCTAAGTATGCGGTGATTGGCGAGATCCGCGAGGATGGTCAGTTCGACGTACTGAGCCGCACAAGCGAGCTAGTTGTGCCAGAGCCATTCAGCGTATTCGCAAAGTAGTCGTTCGCTCGATGTAGAGCGACAAAAGAGAAGTAAGGATCTGTTCTCTCGGAACAGAGAGAGAATCAAAACAAATAAGAAGACAAGATATGAATATGCTGCGAAAGATATTGTTGACCGCACTCGCTGTAGTGTTTGGTTGCCAGCTCTTTGCACAGTCTGAGATGTCGGTGAGTTCAGCGCTCACCGACATTCTCGATGGTGACAAAGATAAAATCAGCGAGGCGTGTAAGTTCCTGAGTACCAATCGAAGCGACAGCACACTGCTCTTCGCGACAGTTGCGCTCGACGGACGACTCTACGCCTCACCGACCGAGTTAGTCGCAAAGAGCGAGAGTGGAGCCTACTCCTCACTCTTCGGAGGGGGAGCTGTCAGCGGCTCCGACCTGCGAGAGGTTAAGCTAGCGCGAAAAGATCGTCGTGCGCTGTCGTCGCTCAACACATTTATCAACACAAAGAGCGCCGACGCAGAGGTGCGAGCTGAAGCCTACAGCGAGTTCGCCCTATCAGGCGACGCCTCAGCCATCGAGCTACTAGAGAGTGCTACAGCCAACGAGAGCGACGCAAAGGCAAAGAACGCAGCTAGCAACGCACTCTACACCACATATCTCTATGCAGGCGACGCCGAGCAGCAAATTGTGGCGCTATCGTATATCGACGAGAACCGAGATATGATATTCGCCGTTGCGATCGAACGCTACGCCGCACGCGAAGATATAACGACTGCGAACAAGAAGAAAGCGACCATACTCGACAAATATTTCGATATGGTACTTCGCAACAACAACCTCTACCAGAACATCTTCAGCGGATTGAGTCTCGGTAGTATATTGATCCTCGTGTCGTTGGGACTCTCGATCGTCTACGGATTGGCAGGCATCATCAATATGAGCCACGGAGAGTTCTTGATGATTGGAGCCTACACAACATATTGTGTGCAGGTAATCTTCGAGAAGTTCCTGCCAGCGTCGATCTTCGACCTCTCGTTCTTCATCTCTCTCCCCCTATCGTTTGTTGTGGCGGCGCTCTTCGGACTCGCTATCGAGAGGTTGGTGCTCAAACACCTCTACTCGCGCCCACTGGAGAGTATGCTTGCTACGTTGGGTATAAGCTTGATCTTGATACAGTTGGCTCGCTCTATCTTTGGCGACCTCACAACAGTCAAAGCTCCAGCGATCTTGTCGGGTGGAATCAACCTCAGCTCGGGACTTATCCTCCCCTACAACCGTCTCTTCATCATCGGACTTACTATAGTTATCTTCGTCGGCGTCTACCTGTTGTTTCAGCGCACACGTCTGGGAGTGAGAATTCGTGCAGTGACGCAGAACCGAAATATGAGCGCCTGCGTCGGCATATCGACAAAGAAGATAGATATGATCACCTTTATGTTGGGATCGGGTCTTGCGGGAGTCGCAGGATGTGCGATCACACTGATCGGTAACGTAGTTCCGAATATGGGTCAGACCTATATCGTCGACTCGTTCCTGGTTGTTGTCACAGGAGGTGTGGGCAAGTTGGCAGGTTGCGCCGTGTCGGGACTCGGAATTGGAGTGTTGTCGAAGTTCTTCGAGGCAGGTTTCGAGGCGGTCTATGGCAAGGTGTTGATCCTACTACTAATAATAATCTTCTTGCAGTATCGTCCGAAGGGACTATTTGCGGACAAGGGTCGCATTGGCGATGATTGATAATGTAACCTCAAAAAAAGTAAACTATTATGCAAAAAGATAAATTGATATTAGCGCTACTGCTAATCTTTATGGTACTCCTCCCGATAGCTAACTTGATAGGTCTAGTGCCGATCGACACAGTTACACTCTGGGGACGCTACCTCTGCTTCGCTATCGCAGCGATTGGAGTCGATCTAGTCTGGGGATACACAGGAATTATGTCGATGTGTCAAGCCTTCTTCTTCTGCCTTGGCGCCTACGGAATGGGTATGTATCTCACAATATTCAACCTCCCCGAGGGTGCAGTCGTACCACAGTTTATGGAGTGGAATCAAGTTGTGGAGTTACCACTATTTTGGCAGCCATTCCAGAGCTTCGGAGGGGCAATGTTGGCGACAGTAATTGCGACGATTGGTTTTGCCAGCGTCAGCTACTTCATCTTCCGTCGTCGCATCAAGGGAGTATTCTTCGCCATCATCACGCAGGCTATTGCGTGGGCTATGTTCCTCCTCTTCTCGCGCAATGAGACGCTACTTGGCGGTTCGAACGGATTGACCAACTTCCAGAGTATGTTTGGTCTCGACCTACGCAGCGAGGGTGTTAAATTGGGACTATATATGATGACTGCCGTGGCTCTTGCTGCCGTCTACTTTGGATCGAAGGCACTGTCGAACTCTAAGTTCGGTAAGTTGCTTGTGGGTATCCGCGACAGTGAGTCGAGACTACGATTTACGGGCTACAAGGTTGCGCACTTTCAGACCGCAGTTTTTGTGATCGGAGCGTTGATCGCGATGATAGCTGGTATGTTGTATCTTCCACAGACGGGAATCGTCACTCCAGGAAGAATGGACGTGAGAGCCTCAATCGAGATGTTGATATGGGTGGCACTCGGAGGACGTGGCTCACTGAAGGGGGCTATCATCGGAGCGTTGATCGTCAATCTACTCTACAGTATCTTCACCTCGTTGATGCCAGAGTTGTGGCCATACATCCTAGGTGCGTTGTATGTTGTGACGGTGCTCTACCTCGACAACGGAGTCTTGGGACTTGGAGCGACCATTAAAGAGAAGTTTATGAACAGAGTTGCACTCGCAAAAAAGTAGAAGCTATGTTGAAAGTAAAGAATGTAATTATGACCTTCGGCGGTGTTGTTGCGCTCTGCCTCAATAGGTTTGAGGTTGGCGACAACGAGCTTCGAGTGATAATCGGACCCAACGGCGCAGGAAAGTCGACGCTGATGGATGTGTTGTGTGGTAAGACTGTCCCTGCACAGGGCTCTGCGGAGTTCAACGGACAGGAACTGATCGGTCGTTCGGAGATCGAGATCAACCAGTTGGGCGTGGGGCGTAAGTTCCAGAAGCCCTCGGTGTTCGACGGACTCTCTGTCTACGACAATATGATAATGGGACTCAAGGGCAACCGCGGAGTCTTTCAGTCGATCTTCTTCCGCCTCTCGCAGCCACAGCGCGCCAAGATAAACGAGGTCGCTAAATTGGTGAACCTCGACGGCGAGATGGATACCATCGCAGGCTCACTGTCGCACGGACAGAAGCAGTGGCTTGAGATCGCGATCGTCCTGCTACAAGACCCCAAGCTCCTGCTCATCGACGAGCCAGCGGCTGGTATGTCGGACGCAGAGACGGCAAAGACAGGTGAGTTGTTGTTGGAGTTGAGCAAGAACCACAGTGTCATCGTCATCGAGCACGATATGCACTTTGTGGAGCAGATCGCCAAAGACAAGGTTACGGTATTGGTTCGCGGCGAGATCCTCACAGAGGGTACATTCAAAGAGATTAAGAACAATAAGCAGGTGATAGATTGTTACCTCGGTGCGCCCGACTCGGCACAGGTTCTCAACGCTAAATAGATTGAACGAAGATGGAAAAATTACTAAAGATAGAGCAGCTGCACGCAGCATATGGTCAGAGCGCAATCTTGTGGGGCGTCGACCTCACGGCAGATCACGGCAAGGTGACAACAATTATGGGGCGTAACGGTGTGGGCAAGACCACACTTATGCGCTCGATAATGGGTCTTGTGAAGTGTACGGCAGGCGACGTGATCTTCGACAATACGTCGATCATCGGACTCCCCACCGAGAAACGCGCACAGAGTGGTATCGCCTACGTACCCCAGGGACGCGAAATAATCCCAAAACTTACAGTCTACGAGAATATTTTGATCGGAACGGAGGCTCTACTCACCAAGGACAAGAGTTTCGACGAGGAGGAGATCTACTCTATATTCCCGATTCTCAAGACGTTCCGCAGCCGTCTGGGCGGTAACTTGAGTGGTGGTCAGCAACAGCAGCTAGCCATCGCCAGGGCACTTGTGGGAAACCCCAAGCTCCTAATTTTGGACGAGCCGACGGAGGGAATTCAGCCCTCAATTACACTTGAGATCGCAGAAGTTTTGAAAGATCAAATAAAAAAACGTAACTTAGCGGTGTTATTGGTGGAGCAGAAGTTAGACTTCGCCAAACTATTGACAGACGACTACTTCATAATGGATCGTGGAAAGGTGGTTCGCAACTTCAACAAGGAGAATGCCGACTACGACGAGTTGAAGTCATTCCTGTCAGTATAATTAACTTATAACCAAAGAGAAAGCTATGCACTTAACACCACGAGAGACCGAGAAGCTACTCCTCTATCTAGCAGGCGACGTCGCAGCACGCCGCCTCGCGAAGGGGATCAAACTCAACTATCCCGAGTCGATAGCCTACATCAGCCAGCATCTGCTGGATGGTGCACGCGAGGGTCGTACTGTTGCCGAACTGATGCAGTCGGGGGCGGAGATCTTGACGCGCGACGATGTTATGGAGGGGGTTGCAGAGATGATTCACGACGTGCAGATCGAGGCAACGTTCCCCGACGGCACGAAGCTAGTAACTGTTCACGACCCAATAAGATAGCAGAGAATATGATACCAGGAGAATATTTCATAAAGAGTGGCGACATCATCCTCAACGAGGGTCGTGCCACCGCAACCATCGAGATAGTAAATAGCGGAGATCGCCCCATTCAGGTTGGATCACACATTCACCTGTTCGAGGTCAATCGCGCACTTCTCTTCGACCGCGAAGCAGCGTTCGGAATGCGTCTCAACATCCCTGCAGGGACAGCCGTGAGATTCGAGTCGGGCGAGCAGAAGAGTGTCGAAGTGGTTGAGCTAGGAGGTGCTAGACGTGTCATCGGAGTCAACAATCTCACCTGCTCAACAACAGGCGAGGCTGACAAGGCTGCAGCAATGCAGAGGTTAACGGAGTGTGGATTTACAACAAAAGTTGAATAGCTATGAGTTTGAAGATAAGTCGCGAGAAATACGCGAACCTATACGGTCCAACAGCTGGCGACAAGATCCGCTTGGGCGACACCGACCTCATCGTCGAGATCGAGAGAGACTACACCACCCTTGGCGACGAAGTGAAGTTTGGCGGCGGCAAGAGCGTACGTGAGAGTATGGGGCAGCATAGCACCGCACTGCGCGAGGATGGCGTGTTGGATCTCTGCATCACGGGGGCAATAATCATCGACCACTGGGGCATCGTGAAGGGCGACATTGGTATTCGCGACGGCAAGATTGTGGCGATTGGCAAGGCTGGCAACCCCGACATTATGGATGGTGTCACAGAGGGTATGGTGATCGGAGCGTCGACGGAAGTTCACGGCGGCAACGGATACATTGTCACAGCGGGAGGAATCGACTCCCACATCCACTTCATCTGCCCACAGCAGATCGAGACAGCCCTCGCAGGAGGTGTGACAACGATGATCGGAGGCGGCACAGGACCCAACGACGGAACGAACGCAACGACCATCACACCTGGCGCGTGGAACATTCAGCGTATGTTGGAGGCGGCGGATCAATACCCTATCAACCTAGGCTTCCTCGCCAAAGGAAACTGCGCCACGGAGCGCCCCATCGAGGAGCAGATCGAGGCAGGCGCTGCCGGACTCAAAATCCACGAGGATTGGGGAGCAACGCCCGCAGTGATCGACGCCTCGCTGAAGGTAGCCGACAAATATGATGTGCAGGTTGCGATCCACACCGACACCCTCAACGAGGCTGGCTTCTTGGAGGATACGATGAAGGCTATCGACGGTCGCGTAATCCACACCTTCCACACGGAGGGCGCAGGAGGCGGACACGCACCCGACATCATCCGTGCAGCAATGTACCCCAACGTACTCCCTGCATCGACCAACCCGACTCGTCCATTTACGCGCAACACGGTCGACGAGCACCTCGATATGTTGATGGTGTGTCACCACCTGAGCAAGAGCATCCCCGAGGATGTGGCATTTGCCGACTCGCGCATTCGTCCCGAGACAATTGCGGCGGAGGATATACTTCACGATATGGGAATCTTTAGCATTATGAGCTCCGACTCGCAGGCGATGGGTCGCGTAGGTGAGGTGGTTACACGCACGTGGCAGACAGCGAGCAAGATGAAGTCGCAGCGCGGCGCACTCGCCGAGGATGAGGGTAACGACAACGACAACTTCCGCGTCAAGAGATATGTAGCCAAATACACGATCAACCCAGCCATTGCGCAGGGTGTGGCGGATTACATCGGATCTGTCGAGACCGGCAAGATGGCAGACTTAGTGTTGTGGAAACCTGCACTCTTCGGAGCAAAGCCTGAGATGATTGTCAAGGGTGGTTTCGTGTCGTTCTCGAAGATGGGCGACGCCAACGCCTCTATCCCGACACCGCAACCTATCATCTATCGCGAGATGTTTGGTGCACACGGATCAGCCGTTGCATCGACCTGTGCTACATTTGTGTCGCAAGCCTCGCTCGATATGGGAACAGTACAGAGCTACGGACTAAAGAAGATGTTGCTCCCTGTGCGAGGGTGCCGCAACATCAGCAAATCTGATATGATCCACAACGGCGCGACCCCAACGATCGAGGTCAACCCCGAGAACTACAAGGTGAGAGTCGACGGCGAACACATCACCTGCGAGGCGGCAGATAAGTTGCCACTCGCACAACTATACTTTATGTTCTAGAACTTCCACCTTAACAACAATATATGCTAATACGCGAAATTACAGGAAATAGAAGTAACACAGAGATGGAGGGGTTGGAGATCGACACCCTCCATCTTGAGTGGTATGAGTTAAACAAACGAGTGCAGCGCAAGGTGAGTAGCGCTGGTCGCGACGTGGCGCTGAAGTTCACCTCCGAGGGGGTGATGCTTGGCGATGGCGACATCCTCTATCTCAACCGAGAGGAGGGTGTGGCGATCGTTGTGGTTGTCGATGCGACGCAGGCTATTCTACTCTCTCCGCAGAATATGTTGGAGATGGCGACCGTATGTTACGAGATAGGCAACAAACATATGCCGCTGTTTATTGATGGCGACGAGATCCTTCTGCCCTACGAGGCGCCAATGTTCAAGTGGTTGGAGGCTGCAGGCTACGCACCCCAAGAGGTGTCGCGCAAGCTACTCAACAGATTGAAGAGCAAGTCGAGCGATCACCACCACTCGCACCACGAGGAGCACCACAAGTCGCTCTTTACGAAGGTCATTAACTTCGCTTCAAAGGCGTCGAAGGATGAATAACAAGGCTCTCACTTCGCTGCTCCACCTGAGCGACCCCACCCTACCGATTGGCGGCTACACGCACTCGTATGGTCTGGAGAGTTATGTGCAGAGTGGTGCGGTAAACGACTCAGAAAGTGCGCGCGAATTTGTCGAGAACTCACTACGCCACAACCTACTCTACAACGACGCCCTCTACGTACGCATCGCGTGGTGTAGGAGCGCGGAGAGGAGCTACGAGGAGCTAGAGGAGTTCGACAACGAGCTGACAGCAGTCAAGTCACCACGAGAGATCCGCCAGGCGTCGCTAAAGCTTGGTGTGAGGCTCCTCAAGATCTTCTGCCGCAAGTTGAGTGGCGAGGGGGTCGAGAGTTTGTCGCAGATCGCGAAACGAGGCGGAGGGCACTACCCTATCATCTATGGCGCAGTCGCACAGATGTTGGGACTATCGCTCCACGACACGCTGCTATCGTTCTACTACAACACGATGGTCTGTATGGTGACAAATGCCGTCAAACTGATCCCCCTTGGGCAGATCTCGGGGCAGGAGATCATCTTTGAACTGGAGGAGAAGATCGACGAGATGGTTGCGGCGACGATAGAGATCGACGAAGAGATGCGAGGTGTGTGTGCAGTCGGATTTGACATTGCGAGTATGCAGCACGAGCGGCTCTACTCGCGCCTATATATGTCGTAAAATTAAACCTAGAATAGAGATATGAACAGAGATTATATAAAGATTGGGGTTGCAGGACCCGTTGGATCGGGCAAGACAGCCCTCCTAGAGCGCCTGACCCGCAGAATATGCGATGACTACAGCGTTGGCGTCATCACAAACGACATCTACACGAAGGAGGATGCAGAGTTCCTCACAAAGAATAGTTCGCTCCCTGCCGACAGAATCATCGGCGTCGAGACAGGAGGCTGCCCACACACCGCCATCCGCGAGGATGCGAGTATGAATCTTGAGGCAGTAGAGGAGATGGTGGCACGCTTCCCCGATATTGACATCGTCTTTATCGAGAGCGGTGGAGACAATTTGTCGGCAACCTTTAGCCCCGACTTGGTCGATGTTAGTATCTTCGTCATCGACGTGTCGGAGGGCGAGAAGATCCCACGCAAAGGAGGTCCCGGCATCACACGCTCCGACCTGCTACTAATCAACAAGATCGACCTCGCCCCATATGTAGGCGCCAGCCTAGAGGTGATGGAGAACGACTCTCGCAGAATGAGAGGCGGCAAACCATTTGTCTTTACGAACCTAAAAACAGACGATGGTCTTGATTCTGTAATCGGTTGGATCAAGCGCTACGCCCTACTGGAGGATGTGGCTGAGCCAGAGCTGCATAGGTAGCGATGGAGTCGGAGATCAAGCTACGAGTAGCGACGAAAGAGGGGGGATCGTATATCCGCAGCCTCTACACGTCGCCCCCCTTCCGAGTCGTCTCGGTGGGGCAGCTCGCACGCGACAATGCAGCCTACCTTATGATTATGTCGACCTCGCCAGGGGTGCTGAGTGGCGACCGCTACACGATGACGTTCACTGTCGAAGATGGTGCGTCGCTGCAACTCAAAAGCCAATCGTATCAGAGGGTATTCGATATGGATGGCGAGGCGCACCAGAACGTAGAGATCACAATAGGCGACGGCGCTAGATTTTCGCAGGTGGCACACCCCATCGTCCCCCACCGCAACTCCTCATTCTTCACCACGACGAAGGTTGAGATGGGTGCGAGGAGCTCGTTTCTGCAGGGCGAGATCATCACCTGCGGACGACGACTACACGGTGAGGTATTTGAGTTTCGCAACTTTATGGGGAGCGTAACCGTCCGACAGGGCGAGGTTCTACGGCTGAAAGATCGCGTGTGGCTCTCGCCGACAAATATGCCACTAATGCAGTTGGGACTTCTGGAGGGCTCGACGCATCAGGGTACACTTATCTACCAAACGACGTGCGAGGAGGAAGATATAGAGCTCTGCATCGAAGCGTTATATGAGATGCTATCATCGGATCATAATATCAAGTTTGGCATCTCTCGCAGCCACCACCCAGGCTTCATCATCCGCGCGCTCGGCGAGGGTGGCGAGGCATTACTCTCTACATTCCAACGAGTGCAGGAGTATATGTGGAACAGGGGCAAAGAGAGGGGTTAAAAGAGAGACTAAAAGAGCCGAACAGAGCAACAGACAAACAATTTATAACAAAACTTTATCACAAAAAAATGAATACAGCGACACTACTATCACTCTCGCTCACAGCGATTACCATTGCATTTTTTCACACCGCATCTGGACCCGACCACTACCTACCCTTCATCGTCCTACGACGTTCGCGAGGGTGGTCGCTGACAAAGACTATTATGCTGACGATCGTCTGCGGAATGGGACACGTGCTGAGCTCAGTGGTGTTGGGCATAATCGGCGTCGTAGTGGGTTGGCAGATGAGCGAGATCTCGATATTCCAGGATATGCGAGGCGATATGTCGAGCTGGGCACTGCTTATCTTTGGCATTCTCTACCTCGCCTACGGCATCAACAAAGCGCGCAAGGTGCAGGCACACAAACACTTCGACGTGGTAGAGGACGACGTATATGTCTACGAACACAAACACAACGAGGCTTATGCACCAGGCAGCAGAGTCAAGGTTACACCCCTCGTACTCTTCGCCATCTTCGTGATGGGACCTAGCGAGCCGATCATACCGCTGCTATTCTTCTCGGGCACACACCGCTCGCCTGTCGAGATTGCGTGGTTGATAGCCCTCTTCACGGTGACTACTATCGCCACAATGATCGGAATGGTGCTACTCGGCAACTTCAGCTACAACAAGATCGGCAGCTACCACATAGACCAATATAGCCACGCAATAGGTGGATTTGTCATCTCGCTCTGCGCATTTGGTATGTTGTTCCTTGGGTGGTAATGTCGGAGAAGACTATAATATACAAAGAAGAAAATATAATAAATCGAACTAACGATGTTGTCAGATTTCAGATTCAACGTATTCGTCACGGTGGCACGCACACTGAGCTTCACGAAGGCTGCGGCGATGCTCAATGTATCGCAACCAGCTATCTCGAAACATATCAAGGAGTTGGAGTCAGAGTTTGGAGAACCCCTCTTCAACCGCCACGGCAACAGGATCTCGCTCACACAAAAGGCGATGGAAATCCTGCCCCTCGTCGAGTCGATCATCGAGGGATATGGTGCTCTCAACGAGACGATATGCAGCGATCGTGGTAGCTTCGAGGGGGTGCTTCACATAGGCGCGTCGACGACGATAGCACAATATGTACTGCCCGAGGTGTTGGCGAAGTTCAACAGAGCCTACCCCCGAATTAGAGTCTCCGTAATAAGCGCCAACAGCGACGATGTGATCGAGCTACTGCAGCAGCGACGCGTCGACATAGCCCTCATCGAGGGTGACAACATCAACAGCACAATCCACTACTCGGTATTTGCATCCGACAAGATAGTGCTACTCTCGTCGAAACGCAGAGAGCGCAGCCTCGCGCTGGATAAGGTGGAGCAGCTGCCACTACTGATCCGCGAGGAGGGGTCGGGCACACTCTCCGTCATCACAAATGCGTTGAAAAGCAGGGGGCTCGATCGACGCCACCTCAACATAAAGTTGCAGCTGGGTAGTAGCGAGGCGATCATCCGCTACCTCAAAGCCTCGGACGCCTACGCCTTCGTCTCGATCCTCGTTGCGCGCGACCACCTAGAGCGTGGCGAGCTATCGATCTGCGAGGTGGAGGGGTTTGAGATCTCTCGAAAGTTCCGATTTGCGACGCTCCACGGTCAAAACGGTCGACTCATATCGCTCTTCGAGTCACTCTGCGAGAGCCATTGCAGCAAGTTGTTATAACATTTGGTTATAGCGCAAAACTATCTATATCTTGCTTATGTAATAATGTCGTTGTATCTTTGCACCATCAACTAAAATAAAAAACGACAATGGAGAGGGCAATGGCACAAATCAAAGAGAGCAATATGAATCTCACCCTGACAAATCTAGATCTTCGGACGATAGCATTCGTGGCGATAGCAGCAATCTGCGCCACGGGCTACATATCGGCACCTGTGGCGTTGGTCGCAGGATTTCTGTTTACCCTATTGGTGGGTCATCCGATGCCGCAGCTAGCGTCGCGGACAACGTCGTGGCTACTCAAGGCGTCGGTTGTGGGTATCGGATTCGGAATGAATGTGCAGGAGGCTATCGGGGCAGGACGCGAGGGTGTGTGGCTAACGGTGGGATCAATCACCATCGTCCTCAGCGTGGGCTACCTGCTCGGACGATGGATGGGGATAGATCGACGAATGGCTCACCTCGTAGCATCGGGCACAGCTATATGCGGAGGTAGCGCCATCGCCGCAGTTGCACCAGCCATCGAGGCTAAGGAGGAGGAGATCTCGGTGTCGCTGGGTGTAGTCTTTCTGCTCAACTCGATCGCACTAATCATCTTCCCTATAATGGGGCACTACTTTGAGCTCACACAGCATCAATTTGGATTGTGGAGTGCCATCGCAATTCACGACACAAGCTCTGTCGTGGGTGCAGCCGCCACATATGGCGAGGAGGCTCTGAAGGTGGCTACTACAGTTAAGCTTACGCGAGCACTATGGATCATACCTGTCTCACTGCTATCTATATGTCTATTCCGCTCACAGAGCAAGAAGATCTCTATTCCGTGGTTCATCCTGCTCTTTGTGCTAGCGATGGTTGCCAACACAATATTCGACCTGGGGGGAGTCTCAACAGGGATCTATCACCTATCAAAGAATATGTTGGTGGTGACACTCTTTCTGATCGGTTCGGCAATATCTGTGGGTGCACTGCGCAAGACTGGAGCAAAACCTATTGTGCTGGGCGTGACTCTATGGGTGATTATCTCAGTGGTGTCGTTGGTGGCAATAGTGAATCTGTAGTGCAATTTGCAGGGAATTTACACTCTGGGCAAACGTACTAAAATCGGGGACTGCGCTTACGCCGCGCGGGCGGCAAGCTAGCTTGCATTTACTTTTGTTGCGGCAATTATAGGGGTGCTTCGCACTACAAAAGATTGAGGTGTAGCGATTTATGAAAGTAAACTTTCAACGCGCCACACCTCAATCTTTTTATGTCAGCCGTTGGCTGACATCCCTATAATTGCCGTATGTAGATCCCAAGGTGTAGAGTCAGAATGTAACATCATCTGTTACATCGCAACTTAACACATTACAACATAAGAGAAAGAAACAAAGTTTCTCCCCACAACTTGTTGTCAGCCACGCGGCTTGAGCACACTCCCCTATTTTCTTGCGTTTGCAGGGAATTTACACATCAATATTTGGATAGTCCGACAAAAGATATTACCTTTGTTGTAGAGGAAACTACACAAAATAATATATTAACAATTAGATGGATCAAAAATATCTACACCCCGAGATCGAAACAATCACTCGTGGAGAGCTACACAAGCTGCAGCTGGAGAGGTTAAAATCTACAATCGCGCAAGCAGCGAAGTCACCGTTCTACGCAAAGCTATTTGCCGAACAAGGGATCGCGCCCGACTCGATAGAGTCACTCGACGATCTACGCAAGCTACCATTTACGACAAAAGATGATCTACGTGGCGCATACCCCTTTGGGCTCAACGCGGTGCCACAGAGCGAAGTTGTACGACTCCACTCGTCGAGCGGCACTACGGGCAACCCTATCGTGGTGTGCCACTCGCAGAAGGATCTCGATATATGGGCAGATCGTGTTGCACGCTGTATGTATATGGTGGGACTGCGCAACACAGATGTATTTCAGAACACCTCAGGATATGGTATGTTCACGGGTGGTCTAGGTATTCACAATGGAGCTGAGCGCCTCGGCGCATTGATGGTGCCTGCAGCAACGGGCAACAGCCCTCGACAGATTAAGTTCATCACAGACTTCGGCACGACAGCAATCCACGCCATACCCTCGTATGCAATTCGCCTAGCAGAGGTGTTCAAGGAGCAGGGTATAGATCCGCGCGAGACGAGCCTCAAGTGTCTGATTGTCGGAGCAGAACCCCACACCGAGGAGCAGCGGCGCAAGATCGAGGAGCTGCTAGGCGTGAAGGCGTACAACTGTTTCGGTATGTCGGAGATGAGCGGTCCAGGCGTAGCATTCGAGTGCCAGGAGCAGAATGGACTCCACATCTGGGAGGATTCGTACCTCTTCGAAATCGTCAACCCCGACACGCTAGAGCCCGTAGAGGATGGCGAAGTTGGTGAGTTGGTGTTGACCACGCTCGACCGCGAGGCGATGCCACTTATTCGCTACCGCACACGCGACCTGACGAAGGTGTTGGTTGGCGAGTGCCCCTGCGGACGTACACACCGCAGACTCGACAGATTGAAGGGTCGCAGCGACGATATGTTTATCGTGAAGGGTGTCAACATCTTCCCTATGCAGATCGAGAAGATTCTGCTACAGTTCGAGGAGGTGGGGACAAACTACCTCATCACGATCGAGACGGTCGGAATCAACGACGAGATCATCGTCGAGGTGGAGCTCGGCAACGAGGCGTTCACCGACGACTACTCGAAGCTACAGGAGCTGAGCCGCACGATCACACGAGCACTGCGCGACGAGATCCTAGTGACACCAAAGCTCAAACTCGTGGGCAGCGGCACACTCCCACAGTCGGAGGGTAAGGCGGTACGCGTCATCGACAAACGCGCGAAGTAAGGCAGTAACGAATACAAAAAGAGAATAGTTATGAAAACGACACTTCAACAGCTATCGGTCTTTCTGGAGAACAAGATCGGCAGTCTCTACGAGATAATGGACATATTGAGCAAGGCGGAGATTCGCATAGTAGCAGCCACGGTTGCCGACACAACAGAGTTCGGCATACTACGACTCATCACGAGCGACAACGTCCGCGCCTACGACCTGCTCCGCGCAGCGCAGAAGAACACCAACAACAGCGAGGTGATAGCGCTCGGATGCGACTCGTTGGCGGGGTCATTCTACGAGGAGCTACAGAAGTTCTCGGCGGCAGGTGTGGTGATTGAGTATATGTACTGCTTCTCGATCGGCAACAAGGCGGCGATGATTATGCGAGTGAGCGACACCGCCAAGGCGCTGCAGATAGCAGAAGAGCAGGGGATAACGACCCTCACCAACGACGACATTGTAGCACTCTAGTCTCGGAGAGTAGATTCGAGACAAAAACTGAGGGTAAGAGCAACAAGGGGCGCACCGTCAAAGTACACCGCTCGTTCATCATCAACTTCAACAAATAACGGGGCAAAGATTGCGACTATAGAGTCTGCCAAAATACGGATCACGCCAAATCCTACATTTACGTAGCTAAAACATACGTAGATGTAGGATTTGGTATATCTAAGGGTCAAGAGAGAGTCAGACAGCAAAAATATTTCGCAACGACCAACCTTCAGATTACAAAAGAGTTAAAGTACCAGGAGAGGCATAAATAGCGCAAAAAATCGACACACCTACGATTTGGTATATAATTTGGGCGAAAAATAGCATAAGGTCGAACAGACAACGGTGACAAAAAAACAGAATGAGAATGAAGAATTTTACTATTAAGAGATTAACAGCACTCGCCCTCGTGGCAAACGTTGCTGCGACAAATGCGCAAGAGGTGGTGAAGGTCGCGGCGGCAGCAAACCTACGATACGCGCTCAGTGAGATGGAGAGCGTATATGAGTCGCAGCATAGGGAGGTCGACCTACAGATAAACTACGGAGCGACTGGTACATTCTACCAGCAGATCGTAAATGGTGCCCCTTTCGATCTCTTCCTTGCAGCAGACGAGATCACAGCATCGAAGGTCAAGGAGCAGGGGTTCGCAATTGGCAACTGCGAGATATATGCCTGCGGAAAGCTTGCGCTATATGGTCTCCGCGATGACATCGACGACCTAGGTATGAAGGTGTTGGACGAGAAGAACATCAATCGAATATCTGTCGCCAACCCACGCACAGCCCCGTACGGCACTCGCAGCGTGGAGCTACTCAAGTCGCTAAATTTGTGGAGTTCGCTTGAGCGCCGCATCGCTTATGGCGACTCGATTGCGCAGGCTGCACAGTTTGCTATGACAGGAAATACCGACATCGGTTTCGTGGCGCTATCACTTCTACTCGACCCCAAGGCGGAGATAAAGGGTAGCTACTACGTGATCCCCGAAGAGCTCTACGACCCTATAACGCAGGCTGGTGTACTCATCAAACAGAGAGGTGATCGCGGAGCTGCCACAGCGTTTTTTAACTTCATTTTGAGCGACGAGTGTAGCCCAATATGGGGAAAGTATGGATACTCACCAGCTAGATAGAAGCGTGATTTAACTGCACAAAATTATGAAAACCCCAACACAGATACTCAAAATAGCTGCAGCATCGGTACTACTTCTACTAACGACTGTCGCAGCAACTGCACAGAGCGAGACGACAACGACAGAGCAGATCGAGGCGCTAATGAGCCGACTAGAGGCGATCGAGAAGGAGCGAGCGACAGAGGCTGAGGCAGCCAAGACAAAGTCGTTCTACGCTCCGCAGCTCAACGGAGCAATCCTCGCATACTTCAACGTAAACACCTACGACGGCGATCAACGCTTTGCGGTTCGCAGCGCCCACCTCAGCGTGCGAGGAAATGCGTCGACCAATATGTCGTACTACATCCACTGGGACTGCAACAACCTCACGAGTTTCAAGATGTTGGACACCTACATAAGATATGTGTCGGAGAGGAAGAACTTCAACCTCACGCTCGGACAGCAGTGGATATACATCACGAGCGACTACACCCGCAACGGACCAAAGTCGAGCATCTTCACCTCACGCAGTCTGGGCGTAGTCTACCTGGCGAACTACACCAACGGCAGCGCCATCAAGAGCTTCGGCATTCGCGACATCGGACTCTACGCCAACTACACATTCGACACAGCGACACCCGTCACACTTAGCCTCGGCGCATTCAACGGCGCAGGATCGAACTCGCTGGAGTGGGACAACGACATAAACCTAACAGGACGAATCCAGGTCGGCGACACGAAGGGTCTGAGCGGAGGTGCTAGCATCTATGGCGGAACCACGATGTATGAGCAGAAAGTGATTATCGCGAGCGCTGAGGTTCGATACATAACTGAGAATCTCTTCGTCGAGGGTAACTATCAGTACAAAAGAGTCGGCGGCGAACCCACCATAGGCAAGGTTGCGCAGAGCGGTCTGATCCAAGGTTACTACACGATCAAGACACCCAACAACCGCCTCTTTGCCAGCTTCGCCCCCACCGCGCGCTACGACTTTGGACGCGGTATGCTCTACACAAATCCCGACTCGGGGGTGGCAGAGCAGAACGCGAGCCGACTCACTACGCAGATAAGTTTTATGATGAATGGAGCGAAGATTAGATCGCGTCTGAGCATCGGTTTCGAGAAGATATTTATGAGCGACAAACCATCCGACTATGCGGAGAACACGCTGTTTCAGGATAGGTTCACCGTGGGTATGACTGTCGCCTTCTAGGCTAGCAATCAAGATATTAGCAAATCGAAGCATTAAAACAACGCATTTTTTATCACACAAAAGAGACTTTATCCAAAATAAATTCATAACTTTGCAGCGATACATTTGTTCGTGAATTTAATTGTGAGGTGGATATGATGACGGTGCTAAAAGACGGATGTAACAGCTTCGATCGCGCAAACTGCGAGGGGACGCGAGAGCTCGACCTAATATTGTCGATAATATCGAAGCTGAGCAGCAAAGAGGTTGATTTGGATGGTGTAATTGCGCAACTTGCGGAGCACCTCAAAGCCAATCGACTCTACTTGACTGTTCTCAATCGAGACAGCCTGAAGATCTATATTGAGGGGGCGTATGGTCTTAGCTCCAAAGATGTTAAGGGTTGGGTATATCGCGTTGGCGAGGGTATCATCGGTCGCGTAATTGCGAGCGGAATGGAGATCTACGTGCCGAAAATTTCGGAGTCGAAAGAGTACCTCAACAAGATGAAAGCACCACTTCGGATCGACGGCAAGGAGGTGTCGTTTATCTGCGCCCCCGTGAGCTACAAAGATGAGGTTGTCGGGACACTGAGCCTCCACAAGGTGAGCTCGATGGGCGACAGCACCTCGATCAAATACACCTCGAGACTGCTGAAGATCATTGGCGGTCTGATAGGTCGAACGCTTCGTCGCCGCCAGGAGTACGCCGAGGAGATGGCGCAGCTGAAGGCGGAGAACGAGTCGCTAAAGGAGAACTTCATCACCAACTTGACGACAAATATGAAGGGCAGTTCGCGCCAGATGAACGACATACAATCGTTGATAAAGAGCGTAGCGAGCACAGATGCAACAGTCCTGATTCGAGGCGAGAGCGGTGTGGGCAAGGAGCTAGTAGCCGACGCCATCCACCAAAACAGCAATCGCAAAGATAAACCATTCATTAAAGTCAACTGCGCTTCGCTCCCCGACACACTGATCGAGAGTGAGCTCTTCGGTCACGAGAAGGGGTCGTTCACGGGCGCTTCGTCTCGACGCATAGGGCGATTTGAGGCGGCTAACGGAGGTACAATCTTCCTCGACGAGTTGGGTGACATACCCGCGTCGACACAGATCAAGCTGCTCCGAGTGCTGCAAGAGCGCGAGATCGAACGACTCGGTAGCACACAGACCATAAAGGTCGACGTGCGAGTGGTCGCCGCAACAAATCGCAACCTCGAGAGGATGATCCAAGAGGGAGATTTTCGCGAAGATCTCTACTACCGACTCAACGTATTCCCACTCTACATACCAGCCCTGCGCGAACGACTCAGCGACGTTCCGATCCTCGCGAACCACTTCATCGACAAGTTCAACGCACGCTACGGCAAGAGGATAAAGCGCATAACGTCGGCGGCGATCGACATACTGATGGTCTACAAGTGGCCAGGCAACATCCGCGAGTTGGAGAACTGCATCGAGCGAGCCTGCATCCTCAGCTCCGACGACGTACTCAGGGCACACAACCTGCCACCAACTCTCCAGACAGCCGACTCGTCGGAGACTGTGACAATGGGGCGTCTCGACACAATCGTAGGCAACTTCGAGAAACAGATCATAACTGAGGTGCTGACGACGACCAAGGGGAATATGGCGAAGGCGGCAGAGTCGCTCGGTGTCTCAGAGAGGATAATGGGACTACGCGTCAAGAAGTACGAGATTGATATAACGAGATTCAAACTAAGATAATGAGAGAGTATACATTCGAGGTGTGCGACTACACCAACCCTGCCCACCTAAACCTTTTGGTCGAGCTCCACGGCGAGTATATGGCAGATCCGATGGGTGATCACCCACCACACTCCAAGCTGCAGCAACTCCGTCTGGTCGACGCGTTGGCAAACCGCGAGGGGGCAACAGTTGTGTTTGTTGAGGATGGCGAACGAGGTGTCGGAATGGCAATCTGCTTCGAGCTCTTCTCGACGTTTCAGATCAAGCCCTACCTCTACATACACGACTTCATCGTCACATCGGAGTATCGCAACCGCGGTGTGGGAAGAGCACTAATGAACCACCTCATCGAGATGAGCCGCGAACGCAAATACTGCAAGGTGACACTCGAAGTGAGGTGCGACAACCCATCGGCACAACAGCTATATCGCTCGACAGGATTCACACCCTGCACGCCCGATATGTATTTTTGGAGTAGAAGTTTAATGGGTTAAAAACCAGACAGATATGAGTATCGCAAACGCAATGAAATTTATAATACGAGTCCCTGCCGACAACGAGTTCCGCACATCGTGCTACCGCTGCAAGGGGCACACCGAGCTGATGGAACACCTAGCTGCGGAGGGGTACAAATTCGACGAGGAGGAGTTTGAAAACGCCTGCAATATGTTGCATATGAAGTGTGCAGATGAGTCTGAGGCGTATGCTCTACACGAAATCAAGAGTTGGTACAAGCTATTCTTGTAGATCCCTTCCAACTATATAGTGCTGCAGACCCTCAAGTCCGACGATCATACGCTCCAACTCCTCGTCGGTCGGGGTTCTATAGCCGAAATCATCAATGGAGCAGATCCCCTCGAATGAGCCAATGAGGATCGCTGTCTTTTTAATCTCGTCGCCCATATTGGGTTCAAAGTCTAGCGCCTCACGATAGAGCATCAGGGGTAGATGGCTCGAGGCGATCCAGTCGTTGAGAGCGAGTAGCCCCACCATAAATTGCTCGAAACTGATCGATATTATGTTGTATAGCAGGTCGTTATCGAACTTACGAGGCACGGCAACGTATGCGCTCTTGGCACTCTTGAGGTAGCTCCTGCCGTAGTCGAGCGACTGCTGCGCCTCAAGCTCCATCGCCATCTCGCTCTTCTTAATCTTCTCCCACTCTGCGTTCTCTATACGAGTACGCGCGATCTCCTTCCGTAGCTCACTCTTCATCTTAACACTCTCTAAATCTATTGTATAGCGTCACCAGTTCGAGAGGTGACATATCTCGTTTCTGCGTAGTACACACCTCGCGCACTGTGTCGAGCAGCCTACGCAGTGTCGCCATATCGCTCTTACACCCCATCCCCTGGAGGATGTAGCTCATTGTCGAGGCGCCCGTATGCTTACCTATGCGGAACTCGCTCTCCTCCAGACCTAAATCTGCCGCCGAGATTAGCTGATAGGATGACCTATCCTTAATCATACACTTTGTGTGGATGTCGCTTTCGTGGGTCAATACCACCTCGCCAACAACTGGCTTCGAGGGGCTATTCTTGCGCATCGAGATCTCCTCTACGTAGCGACAGAGAGGCGGAAAAATCCTCTTATTGAGGTTACACTCTACATTGGCGCTCTTCTCGAAAGCTAGCGCCACCTCCTCCAACGCAGCGTTGCCTGCGCGCTCACCGAGCCCGTTGACAGTGGTGCTGATAGACTCTGCGCCAGCCATCCACGCCGCGAGTGAGTTGGCACAAGCCATCCCCAGATCGTTGTGAGCGTGGAACTCCAGCGCGAGGTTGGGCGTCGCACTCTTGACCGCCCTCACCATCTCCTGCGAAGTGAATGGATTGAGCAACCCCACAGTATCTGCCAATCGCAGACGACTCGCACCGCTATCCTCAACAGCAAGCGCAAACTCGCGCAAGAAGGCGTGATCGGCACGCGACGCATCCTGCGCCCCGATCGACACATAGTCGAACATATCGAGCCCAAAACGAACCAACCCACGGAGCTGCGTCAAAACCCAATATTGCGACTTACCCATCGTCGTGAGAAGCTTCTGCGACACAGGCAACGAGAGGTGAACACCATTGGTATTCGCCCTCGAAGCCTCCTTTATGTCGACCAACATAGCGCGACACCACGAGAGGGTGTGGCACCGAAGCCCCAACGACGTGATAGCCTGCATCTCGGCAAGTGCCAAGCGACCCATCGCAGGAATACCCGCCTCTATCTCGTCGACTCCAGCGTCATCGAGCATCTGAGCCAGACGGATCTTCTCGTCGAGGCTAAACGCCACTCCTGGCGCCTGCTCACCATCGCGCAGAGTTGTATCTATAAATATCGGGGCTGCCATTGTCTGCAAATATGTGTGTATGTATGATGTATATATTATGTAAAAATATACTACTCGCTAATTAGATACTTCTCGCAAGGTACACCCTCCTCCAATGCGTCGAGGATCTCATCCACAACGTCGGTGTCGATAACCTTACCATACCACTCGTTGTTGGGCTGAACCACAACGATAGGTCCCTGAGAACAGAGGTTTAGACACGCTGTACTGTTTACCGACACGTCGAGACCGCGGTCTGCTGCCTCCTCGGCAATGTACTGAATTAGGTTTACTGCACCCATTTTGTTGCAGGCGCCCTGTGCGTCACCCGCTACACGATATGAGTTACAAACTAGAATTTGATACTGTGGCTTTTTCATAATTGTAAATGGTTAATTGAAAGTTGTTTGTTGTTTACTATTTGCTATGCGACGCTATGCGCAACCCTGCGCGTTGCCCTTGCAGTTCGAACCGCAGCGGAATGCATCCTGCTTCGCTATGGAGCGGATCACACGACCAGAGTAGATACCATCCAACCCCTCGTCGATGAGCCCCGTCATCTCGACAACGTGAACACCACCCTCCTTGAGGATAGCCGACGGCGAAGGTCCTACGCCACTCACGAGGAGAGCACGGCAATCGGCGAGTAGCTCCGAGAGTTGCAACCATCTGTTGTCGCCGCTACCCTTAGCTGGCGTCTTACGCTCCTCGACCCACTGGAAACCCTTGGGCGACTGACGATAGATCTGAAGTGCCGTCGCCTCACCGAGGTGTAGGTTGACCAACATACCCTCCGCTGTGCCGACCGCTACGTATGGGCGATTCTCTATGTTGAGAGCCTCCTCGCGCTCGACGAACTCACGCATAAGTGCGTGCGTGCCCTCCATATCTTGTCCCAACAAACCTGCTGCGTCGGCTCTACAGCGCGAGCAGTGGCTCATAAGTTTGAGGTGGTCGCTCGCCAACGTCCTCACCTTGAAGAGGAGCTTTGCGTCGGGCTTCTCGACCTCGGCAAATGGAGTGTCGGCAGTTGGGATGAGCGGTATGCAGTTGATTACATCTGCGCCCAACTCTGCGCACCTCTCAGCGACACGTGGAATCTCATCCTCGTTGACTCCTGGGACTAACACGCTATTGATCTTCACAGTGATACCCTTCGCCTTTAGCTTTGGGATACACTCAAGCTGACGCTCAAGGAGTAGCTTTCCACCCTCCTCACCGCGGTAGATATGTTTGCCATAGCGCACCCACTTATAGATCTTCGCCAACACCTTAGGGTCGAGGGCATTGATGGTGAGAGTCACGTGGCTAACGTTGAGCTCCGCAATCTCGTCGATATATGGTTCAAGGTTGAGACCATTTGTCGAGAGGCAAAATATCTTCTCGGGGAACGCCTCGTGTGCAAGTCGCATTGTCTCGATCGTCTCCTTAGCGTTTGCAAATGGGTCGCCAGGACCTGCTATGCCGACAACCGATAGCTGGTTGAGGCGTTTGTCGAGCTCACCGAGGTAGCCCACAGCCTGCGACGGCGTGAGAACCGACGACACGACGCCAGGACGAGACTCGCTGACGCAGTCATATTTTCTGTTGCAATAGTTGCACTGAATGTTACATTGTGGTGCTACGGGTAGGTGTACTCGTGCGTGTGTGTGCTTTGCCTCTTCGTCGAAGCAGGGGTGTTTTGCCGTCGTCTCCATAATTATTTTCCTTCTGTTTTCATAAAATATTCATCGGCATCCTTCAAATATCGCCGCCTTGGAATGTTTTATATGTATTTGTACCCTACTGGTGAATTCTCCTGTTTATACTCTATAAGTGCGTTTACTACCCTATCGAAGAGCTCCTGCGTGCCTCGATAACATATGTGGTGCATTCGTGACGCGCCAAAACGATCGTGGATCGGGAAGCCTACACGAATGAGAGGTATCTTCCGCTCGCGCGCAATGTAGTACCCCTTCGAGCTGCCGATCAATAGGTCGGGCTGGATCTCGTCGAGGCTATCCTTGATACTCTCGAAGTCGGTGTCTTTGCAGGGGAAGACCTCCAGACCAATCTCCTTGCACCACTCCGCGAGAGCATTCACAAAGTCCGCCTCGCCATATATCACCGCCCTCTTACCAAAGAGGTATTTGTGGGCGTCGACATACGCATCGATCAAGCGACCTCGCTCCATCACATATTTGTGGGGCATCTGCACGCCACTCACCTCCGAAATGACAGCCATAAAACGATCCGTCGCCTCGATACCGATTGGAATTGGAAGCTGATTGTTGACCACCCCACACTCACTCTGCAACCACTCGCCCGCTGTGGGTGTGACACCCTGCGCCGAAGAGTTCTTATAGTTCTTGTTGAAGCGCTCGCCAAACTCGATAACAGCCCTCGAATCGCCCATCTTGCGGATCTCCTCGACAGGCGTACCACCCGATGGGATCAACTCATACTCGGCAGTGTAGACATTGTCGAGCGTTGTGCTGTAGTCGGGGAAAACCGTAGTCCCAATGCCGTAGTCCGCCATAATCTCCTTGAGATGGCGTATGTCGGCTGGCGAGACCATACCTGGAAGAATCGAGATAGAGTCACCCCTCTCGACGCTCTTCGCCAAAGTCTTGACCACCGCCAACACCGTATTGTGAAAACCCTCTGCGTGCGAACCGCAGTAGCTAGGGGTTGAGGTGTGGATGAACTCTGGCAATGCCTCCCCCTCCTTCGCCTCGCGATAGTTGAAAATGTGACCTGCGATGTCCTCACCGATAGTCTCCGAGAGACAGGTTGAGGCTATTCCGATCACCTTTGGTTTATATTGCGAGCGTATGTTGTCGATACTAATGATAAAATTCTTGCTGCCGCCATATACTGTTGTCTCCTCCGAGAAGCTGCTCGACGCAATATCGACAGGCTCCTTGTAGTGGCTAATCATATAACGACGTATGTATGTGGCACACCCCTGCGAACCGTGAATCAATGGTATGCAACCCTCGATACCCTTAAAGACGAGCGACGCCCCGAGGGGTGCGCAGAGTTTGCAGGCGTTGCGCGATGGCGTGTATGTTGGTTTAATCTTCTGCATCACTACTCCTCCTCAACATTTATGTTACGTGTAAATTTCCAGATAGGGCTCATCGCCGTCGCGTAGATCTCCTTTGCGAAGTTCAACATACCCTCATATCCCGCCAGCGCCTCTTTGCGCTCGTGGTTGTGGTCGCAGAATCCGAGACCTATCTTGTGTGCGATGGGTCGCTCCTTGACACCACCGATGAATATGTCGGCTCGCTTCTCCTTGACGAAGTGCGACAGTTCGATTGGGTTGGAGTCATCGACGATCACCGTACCCTCGTCAGCAAGTTTGCGGATTACGTCGTAGTCCTCCGTCGTACCCGTCTGCGACCCCACTATCACCGTCTCAACACCGATGAGTCGGAGCGCTTTGATGAGCGATATAGCCTTGAACGCACCGCCCACATAGATCGCGGCACGCTTGCCTGTGAGTGCCGTCTTGTATGGTGCGAGGGCTGGAAGCAGACGCGAAAGTTCGTCGCGAACCAACTCCTTTGCGCGCTCCATCAGCTCGTCTGATTTGAAGAACTTCGCGACGTCGTAGAGTGCATCGCTCATATCCTCGATACCGAAGTATGAGACGTGCATATATTGTGTACCATACTTCTCCTTCATCATCTTGGCGAGGTGGATCATCGAACCTGAACACTGCACAACGTTGAGCGCAGCGTTGTGAGAGTTGCGTATGTCATCAACCCGACCATCTCCTGTGATCGTAGCGTTGATATGAATACCCATCTTCTCGTAGTAATCCTTCAATATCCAGAGCTCACCAGCGAGGTTGAAGTCTCCAAGTATGTTGATACTATACTTTGGAGTGGGTCTGTCGAGCGTTCCGACAAGACGGAATATCGCCTCACACGCCACCTTGTAGCCATCTTTCTTCGATCCCTGAAAACCTGGGGATTGAACAGGTATAACAGTTACTCCCGTCTCTTCGCTCGCCACCCTGCAGATCTTCTCCACGTCGTCGCCAATCACGCCGACTATACAAGTCGAGTAGACGAACGCCGCCTTAGGTTGGTGCTTTTCGATGAGTTCGATGAGTGATTTATGTAGTTTCGTCTCGCCACCGAAGATCACGTCAGTCTCCTGAAGATCTGTGCAGTAGCTCAATCTGTGTAGCTCGACTCCCGACGAGAGCGAACCTCGTATGTCCCACGTATATGCCGCGCAACCAATTGGACCGTGGATGATGTGTATCGCATCACATATAGGGTAGATCACGACTCGTGATCCACAAAATACACACGCGCGCTGACTCATACTACCCGCCAAACTCAACTTACCACAGTCGACTGCAGTAGAGCCGTCACCAGCAAATGTAACCTGCTTCAATCTCTCTTTTAGTATTGATGCCATAAGTGCGTCTTGTTTAGTTAAAGGGGAGGAGACCAAAGCGTCTCCCCCACCCGAATATCATCTGTGAAAAATTAGAGCTGGAACTCTACCTTCTCCTCAGGACACGTTCTGTCGCGGTGCGAAAGAAGCTCGTTGAGGATAGATACGACCAAGTTTGCAGCTCCTGCATAACCCGTCTTTGGGAAGTAGTTGTGACCTGCACGATCGGCAATCGGGAATCCGAAGCGCACGAATGGAGTATTCTCGTCACGTGCGATATACTTGCCATAAGTGTTACCGATCAAAAGATCTACACCCTCCTGCTTGATCCACTGGTGCATCAAGAACATATCTGCCTGCGCACCACTTCTGTACTTAGCCTCTGGAATATCCTTCAATAGCTCCGCCATACGCTCGTCGAACTCCTTACCTGGGGTACCCGTAACAACGTAGACTGGCTTCATATCCATAGATACGAGGAACTCAACAAGTGGGATCAACGTATCAGGATCGCCCCAAAGTGCAACACGCTTGCCGTAGAAGTGCTGCGACGCGTCAGAGATCAAGTCGAGCAACTGACCACGCTCGTAGGTGAGCTCATCGGCAACAGGAACGTTAGCGTTACGGCTGATCGATGTCAAGAACCTATCTGTAGCGAGGAATCCGATAGGAATATCCAACACCTCGAATGGCATCTTGCACTTGTTCTCCATCTTAACACAAGCGTCTGTAGTACAGTATGAACCCAAACCGATCGACACCTTGCTGTCGCCACTGAGACGTAGATCGCTGATCTTAGCACCTCCGTCTGGATACATCTTATACTGTCCTGTCATCGGAGCATCCATCACTCCCGTCATATCGGGGAACATCAACGTGCGGCTCTCCATAACCTTGCACATACGCTTGATCTCGCTCTGATCCGATGGTTCCATCCAACCCATAACGAGGTTGATTACGTTGCGCATCTTGCCGGTCTTTGTCGCGAACGACTTAACGATCGATGTCACCTGATTTGCATATCCTGCGACGTGAGTACCGACGTAACTTGGCGTGTTGCAGTAAATTACCTCCTTGCCTGCAGGGATAAAACCATCCTCCTGTGCCTTCGACACAATCTGAGTCAAGTCGTCACCGATAGTCTCCGAGAGACAAGTCGTGTGGATTGCGATAACCTCAGGGTCGTATGTTGTGAAGATTGTGTTGATCGCCTGCACCAAGTTTGCTGAACCTCCGAAGACTGACGATCCCTCAGAGAACGAACTCGTAGCAGCCATAACTGGCTCCTTGAAGTGACGCGTAAGTGCGCTTCGGTGGTATGAGCAACATCCCTGCGAGCCGTGGCTGTGTGGCAAACAGCCGTGTATACCGAGTGCTGCATACATCGCACCGATCGGCTGACAGGTCTTTGCTGGGTTGACCGTCAGAGCTTTTCTTTCGATCACCTTATCTGTTGTGTGTCTTAATAACATAATTTCTTAAATCTTTAGTTAGCTACAAATGTTGCCTCAACATATGCTTCACTCTCCCAAGGTGCCTTGAGGTACTTGCGAAGTGACATACAAGAGATCATCTCAATGTCGCGGTAGAAGTTTACCGCACCAGCGAATGCTGCATATGGTCCACCGTAGTCGTAGTTGTGAAGCTGCTTGAGTGGAATACCCATCTTCTGAACAACATACTTCTCCTTGATACCTGCGCAAAACACGTCGGGGTGGTATAGCTCGATGAGCTTCTCCATCTCGTAGTGGCTCAAGTCGTCGATAACGAGTGTACCCTTGTGCATATCTGCCATAAGACCCTCGTAGTCGTTGAACTCCTTGCCCTCTGAGATCTTCTCCAAATGCTCATCTGGCTTACGCTTGTTGTAGCGCTCCTCATCTTTGTAGACTGTGATCTCCTCGATGTTACGGCTGTCGGCATCGACCTTGATTGTTGGGATTACGCGGCGTCCCTCATAGTCGTCGCGGTGTCCGAACTCATATCCTGCGGCGAGGGTAGTCATACCCAACTCGTTGAAGAGCTCCTGGTAGTGGTGAGCGCGAGAACCTCCGACGAACAACATCGCTGTCTTACCCTCAGTCTTCTGGCGAGCCTCAGTGGCTGCGTAATCTACCATCTTCATCTCCTCGGCGATAACCTCCTCGATACGGTCGATAAGCACCTGATCCTCGAAGAACTCTCCGATCTTGCGGAGCGACTTCGCGGTAGCCTCAGCACCGATGAAGTTGCACTTTGTCCAAGGAATACCGAACGAAGTGTTCAACATCTCCGCCACGTAGTTGATCGAGCGGTGACACATCACCAAACTCAAATCTGCCGTGTGAGCCCTCTCGAACTTCTGCATCGTAGCGTTACCCGACATAGTAGCGATTAGCTCAATACCACACTTATCTAACAGATCCTCGATCACAAAGGCGTCACCTCCGATGTTGTACTCACCAAGCAAGTTGATGCGATACTTGTGCTTACCCTCGATCGTGTCATCCTTACCGATACAGTTCTTGTAGAGCTGATTGTTGGCGATGTGGTGACCTGCCGACTGCGACACTCCACGATAACCCTCGCAAGAGAAACCGATGATGTTGACTCCTGGGAACTCCTCCTCCATCTGGCGAGCTACGCGGTGAACGTCGTCACCGATAAGACCCACTGGACAGGTTGAGAAGATACCGATCGCCTTAGGATTGAAGAGCTCCATCGCCTCGCGAATCGCCTGCTTCAACTTCTCCTCACCACCGAATACGATGTTTGAGTCCTGCATATCTGTCGAGAAACTATAAGGGATGTAGTTCTCCTCCATCTCAGTCTCTGGACGAGTCTGGTTGCGTCGTGTGAGCCACGAGTAGAAACCACAACCGATAGGTCCGTGCGTGATGTTGACGATGTCGCGCGTAGGACCCATAATCACACCCTTACAACCTGCATATGTACAACCACGCTGCGTGATAATACCTGGCACTGTACGTACGTTCGCCTGGATCTGAGGTATCATCTCAGGGTCGTTGATAACGACCGCTTTCGACCGCTTCTTTGCTATCTTCTTCGGATACTTCTCTGCTACAGCATCGATAAACTCCGAAAAATCTGGTAATTTCTTTATATCTTCTTTCATAGGAATCTCTTAATTAATCGAGTGTAACATCTCCAGTCTCACCAGTGCGGACACGAACTGATTCGAATGTGTTGACAACGAAGATCTTACCGTCGCCACTCTTGCCCGTTTGGTTTACCTTAATAATTGTCTCCACAGCCAAATCCTTCTTGTCGTCCGAAACGACTAGCGTAATCATACGCTTAGATTTGAGGCGTGGCATCTCTTGTATGTGCTCGTGGTGCTCAGGGTCGATCAACTCTGCGCGCTCCATATCGCCGTGACCCATACCGCGTCCCACAACTGGGAGTGCGGTGAACGATGGTAGGTCTACTGCCGATAGTGCCTCCTTCGTCTCAGTCATCTTCGCGATACGGATGATTGCCATTATTAACTTCATAATTGTTGGGATTTAGCGATTAAACTTCCTTGAATCCAGATGAGATAGTGTAGCACTCCTCAACAGGCGTAACGAAGATCTTACCATCTCCGAACTGACCCGCAGCGCTAGAACGCGCAGAGTTCATAATTGTCTCGATCACGAAATCCTTATCCTTCTCCTTGATCGTAATCATCAACATCTCCTTTGGAAGCTCATCGTATGTAACGTTTCCGGCCTTGATACCACGCTGCTTACCACGTCCATATACTGAGATCTTTGTCACGGCTGGGAAACCTGCGTCCATCAACGCCTTCATTACTACTGCCGATTTCTCTGGTCTTACTATTGCTCTTAACAAATACATAATTGTCTGATTTTTAAATTAAATTGGTGGTAATTTTGTTGTATCGCGACTCAGTTTTGGGGCTTCGCGAGCATTTGAGACCGCAGCGTACTAAAAGTACGTGAGAATTTCAAAGCGGAGTGAAGTGCCAAAAATGAGTTGCGAGACGCCAAAATTTAGTTCATAATTCCGAAACTTACTAGTAGAGTCTCAAGCTCCTCCATCTCAAGTGGTGTTGGGATTACGTGCATTGTGTTGTCGTTAATCTTCTTAGCAAGTGAACGATACTCGTCAGCCTGCGCGTGCTCTGGAGCGTAGTCGATAACTGTCTGACGGTTGATCTCTGCGTGCTGAACCATATTGTCACGTGGCACGAAGTGGATCATCTGTGTACCCAACTTCTTTGCGAACTCCTCGATCATATTCGCCTCGTTGTCTACCTTACGTGAGTTACAGATAAGACCACCCAAACGTACTGTACCAACCTTACCGAACTTAGAGATTGACTTACAGATGTTGTTTGCAGCGTACATCGCCATCATCTCTCCCGAGCATACGATGTAAACCTCCTGCGCCTTACCGTCGCGGATTGGCATCGCAAATCCACCACAAACCACGTCACCCAACACATCGTAGAATACATAGTCAAGCTGCTTGTCGTCGTCATACGCACCCAACTGCTCAAGAAGGTTGATCGATGTGATGATACCACGACCTGCGCATCCTACTCCTGGCTCTGGACCACCTGACTCAACGCAGCTAGTGTTCTTGAAGCCCTCCTTCATAACATCGTCAAGGTCGATGTCCTCACCCTCGTCACGAAGTGTATCGAGTACAGTCTTTTGCGCCAAACCGTGCAATAATAGACGTGTTGAATCCGCCTTTGGATCACAACCAACGACCATCACCTTCTTTCCCATCTCCGCCAAACCGGCCACTGTGTTCTGTGTAGTGGTGCTCTTTCCGATACCACCCTTACCATAAATTGCAATCTTTCTCATCGCTGTAAAATTAAATGTGTTTGTAAAGTGTTTTGTAAATTGTTTTGTTTTTCAATTTTCTTAGTATGTGGCACAAAGCGTGCCAAAAGTATTATTCGATTGTTCGTTTTCTACTACAAATCGCGACAAAGTGCAAGATATTAGCTGATTACGCTGTTTTGGTTTATTAAAAATATTTTCAAACACCCTATATCTCTTCTCCACTCTGATGTCGAGCTCACTCTCTATCCTACAATTATGTAGCCCATCATAACGAAAATGTAGCACCGAGCTCGCCATCTGCTCTATCTCCATATCGTCGTGGCACACCATCAACGATATACTCCCCAGCTCCCGATGTGCGTCGCGGATCTGCGACATCAACGACAGCTTTGTCTCCTTGTCGAGCGCCGACAGCGGCTCATCGAGTAGCAACATTGTGGGGTTAGACGCCAATGCACGCGCCAACGCGACCCTCTGTCGCTGTCCTCCCGAGAGTTGATAGGGCTTACGATGGGCGAGCTTAGCGAGGTCGAACGAGTCAATAAGCTGCGTCACACGCTCTGTATCGCTCTTTCGCTGCGCATACCGTATCTGCTCCTCAATGGTCATATTGGGGAATAGCGCGTAATCCTGAAACATCAAGGCGGTGTGTCGAGAACGAGCCGACACATATATATTATGGGGGGTGTCGCACCAAATATCACCGTCGAACTCCACAAAACCCGATTTAGGCTTGACGAGACCAGCAATGATACGCAGCAATGTAGTCTTACCAATTCCCGACGCGCCACTCAACCCGACGAATTCGCCGCGCTGAATCTCGATGTCGACCTTCAGCGTTGAGCCACCGTGCGAGGTGAGCATTGGGTGTTCAATATCAATCTTTAGCATAATCGCGTCTCCTATCTTTTCGGTTGAATGTCTGTATAATCGTTAGCATCGCAAGCGACACTATGAAGAGTATCAGCGAGTAACGATTCGCTGTGTCGAGGTTGAGCGACTGCACCTCGTCGTAGATCGCAATCGACGCCACACGCGTCTCTGAGGGCATATTTCCGCCCACCATAATGATTATTCCGAACTCGCCGATCGTACGTGCAAATGTAAGCGCAATGGCGGAGACAATGGAGGGAGTCATATTCGGGAGCAATATATTAAAAAATATATTTAACTTCGATTTTCCCAACGTCTGCGCAGCCATCGAAAGGCTCTGCGGAATAGCCATAAACCCACTCTGCAACGGCTGCACCATAAAGGGCAAACCAAAGAGCACACTCGCAAGCAAAATACCCTCGAACGTAAAGGCTAGTCCCGAACCAAAGATCGAGATCCACGCAGCACCAAATAGGGAGTTGGGGCTATATGCCATAAGGAGGTAAAACCCTAACACTGTGGGAGGTAGAACCATAGGCATCGAGATCAAAGCCTCGACAAGCGCGCGCCCAAAGAAACGCCTAAACGCCAACAAGTAGGCGATAGGCAGGGCTACAACGAAGAGAATGGAGGTGGAACAGACCGCCAACTTCCCCGTCAGTAAGAGAGTCTCAAAAAATTCAGCATCCATCGTTATAGATATTATTTATATATAATATAACGACCAACAAATGTGCCATCTGGAACTCAACCACCAATCAGAAAGTGACGACATCCCCCTATCTAACTAAAATACAAAGAGATAGTTGTTTAATTATTTTAATTACACCCCACGTATAGGAACAAAAAAATCCTACAAAAATGTAAGAAATAGCTACATCTATGTAGGTTAAAGCTCAACAATGGCAGACCTCGCCAAGATTCAACAACAGCCCCTAACAGAGCTAAACAGAGAAAGGGCGTGTCGATGACTTTGCACCAACACACGCCCCTCTACC
The DNA here is from genome assembly GCA_047178665.1 of Rikenellaceae bacterium. GTDB lineage: Bacteria > Bacteroidota > Bacteroidia > Bacteroidales > Rikenellaceae > Alistipes. The sequence goes on from JBCQTK010000007.1 coordinate 41,140, forward strand.
TCTCAGATATACATAAAAAAAGAGAACCCAGCAAAAATGCTGAGCTCTCTATCCTTGAAACTTTTAATCTTCCAACCAAAGATTGGCAACAGACTAAGTTCGCATCTAAACTACACCAATCGCGGATAACATACCTTTGCGAAGCAAGTACTCCTCGGCGATGCAGTAAACTAGATGCAGTTATTAGAACTTATATGTTACACCAATGTTGATTGGAGACAAACCGTAACCATACTCTGCACCTACAGCGAACTTCTCTGTGATGTAGTAGTTAGCTCCGATATTGAAACGGAAGTCGAATGAGCTAGCTGATGCTCCGCCAAGAGCCTTCAAATCCTCGTCAGTCCACTTTACAGATGCAATGTCATATCCAAGTGTAACACCTCCGAAAAGATCCCACTTGTTGATTGCATAGTGGTAAGTACCTCTTGCACCTACAAAGACATAAGTTGTCTTGAAACCAGTGTAAGACTTTCCTGCATACGATAGATTACCACCGATTGTAACGCAAGAGTTGTCATTTATTCCCCAAAGAGCATTCTCATAAGTAACCGAGATAGGTACTCCCCATCCGCCACCAAAACCGATCTTTGCTGCGATAGAGGAGTCGCCCTGAGTCATCTGAGCCGAAGCTGCTGAAATTGAACAGATTGCTACTGCAATAAATAATAAAACTTTCTTCATTGTTGTTGTTGTTAAATTAAGATTTAAGCTACGCAATTATTGGTAAAACCTAATAGTAGTACAAAGATAGATAAAAATTTATTACACACCAAACCAGACTAAATTATTTTTTGCGCATAAAACATAAGCACTTCATAGTCAGTGCACAAGAAATTCATTTTTTTAGAGCTGTTTATCTTCCAGCATCACATCATCGTCCGACATCGTGTAAATCGACTTAATTGATATGTCGTAGTAGTCATCCTCACCCCCCTCGTTGTCGTAGATTTTATTTACACGGATCACAGCGATGGGAGTTGAATCGTCAGATCCGACGAAGATTATATCCTCCTCCTCGATACCCTCGATCCTGTCGCTCTTATCGCTCGCGTCGACAAGGTTGTAGCCCTCGACTATTGTGTTGTATGTCGCTGTTTCATAGCCAAAGCCGTTGAGTCGCATCAAACGCCTGCCGTTCATCGAGCGCCACTCCAACGAGAGAGTCTCCGACAACTTCTCCTCTGAACTCTCCTCCCCATCCAGGTTACTGGATATGTCGTCGCCCCCTGCGTCGCCCTCGAGCACCTCGACATACTCATAAATATCGACAAACTCGGCATCGACAAGTTGTGAGCAGACAAACTCCGACAGCTCAAACGAGTAGCCATTCTCGCGACCCGTGGCTGCGCTATAGAGCGATAAGTTCGCGTTATCGACGAGCTCATCATTTCCCCCCAAAATATTGACGGCAAGCCCCAACATCTCGATGTTGCCAATGTCGTCGGCCGCTCGAATAGTGAGAACTGTGGGCACATCGTTGTAATCATACTTCGGCGCGACGAATGTGTAGTCTACATATAGTATCTTTGCGCTGACTGTGTCGCTGAGTATTCGCACGTTGCCGTCGACAAGATTCGTATAACTTATATCAAGGTTAGTCAACAGGCTCTCCTTCGTATGTACCGTTATGGAGTATTGTAGTGAGTCTCCGCCATTTACCTCCTGCATATAGAGGTCGTAGGGGACGATAATCTCGATGTTGCGCTCGTCGATACACCCTACCGCTAGGAGGGCAAGAAAGAGTGTATGTATCAATCTCTTCAACATCGCTGCATCTGCTAATTTAATTTCACTACAAAATTAGATATTTTATTTGACTAATACAATATTCAGTGGTGTAAAAAACTTCTCTTTTTCTCATTTTTTTGGGGCGAAGCTACCCTGTGATTCATTATTTTTTTATATTTTTGCATCGAGGTTCAACGAAACTAACATTCAACGATACAACAACTATGAAGTGTCCAATAGAGAAGAGCATTGTCGAGCAGGCAATAGCAAAGATGAATATAGCCGACTTCGGTCGCGCAACGATCCGCGAAGTGGTGGCAATATCTAACAGTCTCGAGCGCGAGTGCTCAACAGAGTTTATCCATATGGAGATGGGCGTACCAGGTCTGCCAGCAGCGCAGGTGGGTGTAGAGGCAGAGATCGCAGCACTCCAGAGTGGCAAGGCGTCGATCTATCCACTGATTGATGGTGTGGCGGAGCTGAAGCAGGAGGCTAGCCGTTTTGTGAAGGCATTCATCGGCGTCGACGTTGCTGAGCAGGGGTGCGTATCTGTCGTGGGTTCTATGCAGGGTACATTCACCTCATTCCTGGTCTGCGGACAGTGCAGCGAGGAGCGCAACACGATTCTCTTCATCGACCCAGGATTCCCCGTGCAGAAGCAGCAGATCGCCGTTCTGGGCTACAAATATGAGTCGTTCGACGTCTACGACTATCGCGGTGAGGGTCTACGCGCAAAACTCGACGAGTACCTCTCGAAGGGCAACATCGCCGCCATCATATACTCCAACCCCAACAATCCGTCGTGGATATGCCTAAAGGAGGAGGAGCTACAGATTATCGGCGAGCTATCGAACAAATATGACACGATTGTGCTGGAGGATTTGGCATACTTCGCGATGGATTTCCGCCAAGACCTGAGCAAACCCTTCGAGGCGCCATATCAGCCGAGTGTGGCTAACTACACCGACAACTACATCTTGCTAATATCAGGCTCCAAGGCATTTAGCTACGCTGGGCAGCGCATCGGCGTAGTCGCCATATCCGACAAACTATACAACCGCAGCTACCCCGGTCTGACCGCTCGCTACGGACAGTGTACATTCGGCAGCGCATTCGTCCACCGCGCACTCTACGCAATATCGTCAGGAGTAAGCCACACCGCACAGTATGCACTAGCGGCTATGTTTAAGGCGGCGAACGACGGAGAGTTCCGCTTCCTCGACGACGTAAAGGAGTATGGACGACGCGCAAAGAGGCTAAAGGAGATATTCACCGCCAACGGATTCCACATAGTCTACGACGCCGATATGGGCGACCCCATTGCCGACGGATTCTACTTCACCGTGGGTTACGGCACAATGAGCGGTGGCGAGCTGATGACCGCACTTATATATTATGGTGTCAGCGCCATCTCGCTCGACACGACAGGATCGCAGCAGAGCGGAATCCGCGCCTGCACATCATTCATCAAGGAGCATCAGTATGCACTGCTCGAAGAGCGACTTCGACTCTTCGACGAGAACTACCGATAGATCCTAGGAGAACAGGCGTAGCACAGAGAGTTACATAGCACCACAAAATATTAAGGTGTAGCGACTTATGAAAGATCTCTTTCAAAGCGCTACACCTTAATTTTTCTACAATATTTTACCCTAAAGTCCCTCTATCGTTTGAGCTCGTCGATCACCTTGAGGAGATACTGTCCATATTGATTTTTGAGCATCGGCTCTGCGAGCTTACGCATCTGCTCCTCCGAGATCCACCCCTTGCGGTAGGCTATACCCTCAAGGCACGCCACCTTGAGACCCTGACGCTTCTCGATCACCTCGACAAATGTCGAAGCCTCACTGAGCGAGTCGTGCGTACCCGTGTCGAGCCACGCAAAACCGCGACCCAACGTCTTTACCTTCAACTCACCGTCGTCGAGGAATCGTTGGTTCACAGTCGTGATCTCTAGCTCTCCGCGCGCCGAGGGCTTGATGCTGTTAGCCACTTCGACCACCTTGTTGGGGTAGAAGTAGAGACCTACGACGGCGTAGTGCGACTTTGGCTTCTCCGGCTTCTCCTCAATGGAGAGGCAGTTACCCTCATCGTCAAACTCCGCTACACCATACCTCTCAGGATCCGAGACCCAGTAGCCATAGACCGAAGCCTTGCCACTCTGCTCAGCCTCCGCAACTGACTCTGCCAGGTTCTTCGAGAATCCCGAACCATAGAATATGTTGTCGCCCAAAACCATACACACAGAGTCGTCGCCGATGAACTCCTCACCGATGATGAACGCCTGCGCCAAACCGTCGGGCGATGGTTGCTCCGCGTACTCAAATCTCACACCGAAGCTCGATCCGTCGCCCAGGAGTCGTCTGAATCCAGGCAGATCGTCGGGCGTAGAGATGACAAGTATCTCACGAATACCCGCCAACATCAACACCGAAATCGGATAGTAGATCATCGGCTTATCATATATAGGTAGCATCTGCTTGCTCACCCCCTTAGTGATCGGAAAGAGCCTTGTCCCCGATCCACCTGCTAGTACGATTCCTTTCATAATAATATATGGTTAAATCACAAAAATACTATTTATTTTCAAATAATTACTATATTTACCTCGCAAAAAAAACTTAAACTCACAAAAACAGAATGAGATCACCACAAGAGATTGTAGAGTACGTAAATAAAAGTGCACTATCTAAAGCATCAACGCCCCTTCGCAAACTACTGCTACTTGGATTCATCGGCGGTGCATACATAGCACTCGGCGCACTATTCTCGGTGATGATGGGGTATGGATTCCCTGGAGTGTCGGCGGAGAACCCATCTATGATAAAGATATTGATGGGCGCAGCCTTCCCCATTGGTCTCGTGTTGATAGTCCTCGCTGGCGGCGAACTATTCACAGGGTGCTGTGCATACTTTGTGCCAAACGTGATGGAGGGCAGACAGAGGGTCGCCACTATGGCTCGCTACTGCGCCATTGTGTGGATTATGAACTTCGTCGGGGCGCTCTTCGTGGGCTACTTCCTAGTTCACCTAACCCACCTGTCTCACTACCCCACTACACAGGATGGATTCTTCGCCGTTGCCGCAGCAAAAACATCCAACCCATTCTATGTAACTATGCTAAAGGGTGTTGGCGCAAACTGGCTAGTCTGCCTAGCCGTCTGGCTCGGGATGGCGTCGAAGAGTGTCTCGGGCAAGATTCTCGGAATATGGCTACCCGTAATGACATTTGTAGCGATAGGCTACGAGCACTCAGTGGCAAATATGCTATTCCTACCCGTAGCTATGATGGAGGGATTTGAGCTCTCCATTGCCGACCTATTCATCAAAAACCTGATACCTGCAACTATCGGCAACATCCTCGGCGGATCTATCCTAGTCGGTGGATTCTACTGGTATCTCTACGACAATAAGTAGCCACAATCACGCCACACGTAAGTTGTGAGCTCACACCCACAACTCCTGCGCCTACTCCTGCTCCTGCCGACGATGTACACACTCGATACCGACACGTTTGAGCAGGTCGATGCCGTCCGTCAGTGTGTACTGATCGAGATAGACTACGCGGCGAATACCAGCCTGAATAATCAGCTTTGCACACTCTATGCAGGGTGAGGTAGTGATGTAGAGCGTCGCGCCATCGCAGTTGTTGGCGCTCTTCGCCACCTTCGTTATGGCGTTAGCCTCAGCGTGGAGCACATAGGGCTTGGTGCGACCCGAGAGGTCATCCTCGCAGATGTTCTCAAATCCCGACGGCGTACCGTTGTAGCCATCGGAGATTATCATCTTATCCTTTACGATCAACGCGCCGACCTGACGTCTGACGCAGTATGAGTTCTCGGCCCAGATGCGCGCCATCCGTAGATAGCGCATATCGAGCTGTCGCATTTTCTCCTCCTGATACCCCATCGTCTCGACTACTTACCGTGACACGCCTTATACTTCTTGCCGCTTCCGCAGGGGCAGGGCTCGTTGCGACCCACCTTCTTCATTGCCGACTGCTGCATCTGCCTCATCTGCTCCTGGCGTCCTGCTGCCTCAGCTGCCGCCTTGATGCGCGCCTGCTGCACAGCGGCTGCCTTTGCTGCCGCCTCTGCCTTTGCTCTCGCCACAGCGTCTGCACGCTCGTTGCGGAGAGGGATAAATGCTCGGCAGATGGTCGACATAACGTCGCGGTTCACCTTTACCAACATCTTCGAGAAGAGCTCAAACGACTCAAACTTATAGATCAACAGCGGATCTTTCTGCTCATATGTAGCGTTCTGCACACTCTGACGCAGATCATCCATCTCGCGAAGGTGCTCTCTCCACGCGTCGTCGATCGAGGTGAACATAACCACCTTTGTGAATACTCTGAATATATCGCGGCCGTCGCTATCCTTGCATCGCTGCAGGTTGACAGGGACGTTGTAGCCAAGATGTCCGTCGGTGATCGGGAACATCATATTCGAATCCATATTGTCGGCGCGATCCTCGTAGACCTTATCCATCACAGGGCGCACCGTGTCGGCGATTGTGGCGCCACGACGCTCGTAGTGAGCCTGCAGATCGGCGATTATGTGGTCGATAATGGCGCGGGGCTTAGCGTTCTTATACTCCTCCTCGCTCATCGTAAATTCGAGAGCAACCTCACGAATAAGCTCCATCTTGAACGCCTCATACTCAATACCCTCAAACTCCGAGACAAACGCCTCAGCATAGTCGCACATAATGTTGTTTATGTCGACCTCGATGCGGTCGCCGTGGAGCGCGCTGCGACGACGTGTGTAGATAACCTCACGCTGAGAGTTCATCACATCATCATACTCAAGCAGACGTTTACGTGTGCCGAAGTTGTTCTCCTCGACCTTCTTCTGCGCCCTCTCGATAGTTTTTGTCATTATGCTCGACTGGATCACCTCGCCCTCCTCGAGCCCCATCTTATCCATAATTGATGCTATTCGCTCCGAACCGAAGAGACGCATCAAGTTATCCTCCAACGAGACGAAGAACTGCGACGATCCTGGATCACCCTGACGACCAGCACGACCCCTGAGCTGACGATCTACGCGGCGCGAGTCGTGACGCTCCGTTCCGATAATCGCCAAACCGCCCGCAGCCTTCACCTCTGGTGTCAGCTTGATGTCGGTTCCACGACCCGCCATATTCGTCGCTATCGTAACCTGTCCCGAGTGTCCTGCCTCCGCAACTATCTGCGCCTCTGCCTGGTGCTGCTTAGCGTTGAGCACGTTGTGACGGATCTTGCGCAGAGTGAGCATTCGGCTCAGAAGCTCCGAGATCTCGACCGACGTTGTTCCGACCAACACAGGACGCCCTGCATCAACCAACTTAACAACCTCCTCAATCACAGCGTTATACTTCTCGCGCTTAGTCTTATAGATCATATCCTCCTTATCGTCGCGCTGGATCGAGCGATTGGTCGGGATCACCACAACATCCAACTCGTAGATGCTCCAGAACTCCGACGCCTCGGTCTCCGCCGTACCTGTCATACCTCCCAACTTGTGGAACATACGGAAGTAGTTCTGCAGCGTAACAGTCGCAAACGTCTGTGTCGCCGCCTCGACCTTTACACTCTCCTTCGCCTCAATAGCCTGGTGCAATCCGTCGGAGTAGCGACGTCCATCGAGAATACGCCCCGTCTGCTCGTCGACTATCTTCACCTTGTTCTCCATCACCACATACTCAACATCCTTCTCGAACATTGCATACGCCTTTAGCAGCTGATTTACCGTATGTACACGCTCCGCCTTGATCGCGTAGTCTTTGAGGAGCTCATCCTTCTTCTCGGCGCGCTGTTCGAGTGCCATCTCGCTCTTTTCGAGCTCCGCAATCTCGGCACCAACGTCGGGTAAGATGAAGAACTTATCCTCGTCGAACGACTTCGACAACTCCTCGTGCCCCTTGTCGGTGAGCTCTATCGAGTGCGACTTCTCGTCGATAACAAAGAAAAGGTCATCGGTGATCTCGTGCATACGAGCGTTGTTGTCCTGCATATATGTGTTCTCCGTCTTCTGCATCTGCGTCTTGACACCAGTCTCAGAGAGGAACTTGATCGTCGGCTTATACTTGGGTAGACCCTTGTGCGCACGATAGAGAGCTACTCCGCCCTCCTCCGCCTTGCCCTCCGCAATGAGGCTCTTAGCCTGCGAAAGGAGCGCTGTCACCATACTCTTCTGTACATTATAGAGGTGCTGGATCGCTGGGCGATACTGCTCATACATCTGGTCGTCGCCACGTGGCACAGCGCCCGAGATTATGAGAGGTGTTCGCGCGTCATCAATCAACACAGAGTCTACCTCATCGACAATGGCGTAGTGGTGTTTGCGCTGCACGAGATCGTTCGGCGAAGTCGCCATATTGTCGCGCAGGTAGTCGAAGCCATACTCGTTATTTGTACCGAAAGTAATGTTGGCCCCATACGCCTTACGACGCTCCTCCGAGTTTGGTTTGTGCTTGTCGATACAGTCGACCGAGAGACCGTGGAACTGATAGATAGGTCCCATCCACTCCGAGTCGCGGCGTGCAAGGTAGTCGTTGACCGTAACCAGGTGCACACCCTTGTCTGCCAATGCGTTGAGGAATACTGGCAACGTAGCCATCAATGTCTTACCCTCTCCCGTTGCCATCTCGGCGATCTTACCTTTGTGGAGAACGACGCCACCAAAGAGCTGCACATCGTAGTGTACCATCTCCCACTTCAGGTCGTTACCTCCTGCAACCCAATGTGTTGCATATATAGCCTTATCGCCCTCGATTGTCACAAAATCCTTTGTCGCAGCCAACTCACGGTCAAACGCATTTGCCGTAACCTCCACCACGTCAAGCTGCGAGAATCGACGAGCCGTATCCTTCATTATGGCGAATGCCTCAGGGAGGATCTGATCTAGTCGCTCCTCGATCTTCTCGTCGATACGACTCTTGAGAGTCTCGATCTCCTTCGACATCGCCTCCTTATCCTTCAGCGAAATATCGTGCTGCGACAACTTCGCCTTGATCTCCACAATGCGCGACTCCTCAGGCGATATGAACTCCGCAATACCGCCACGCAACTCTGCACTCTTAGCACGAAGTTCGTCGTTGGTGAGCGACTCAATCTGAGGATATATCGCCTTGATCCTAGCGATATATGGTTCGATCTCTTTGCGATCCTTGTCTGCCTTTGAGCCAAAGACTAACTTAATTAAACTCGATAGAATATCCATTATTTTTTGTTTTTATTTTTTTCACTTTAATCAGACAAAGATATAAATTTTCTCTGAATTATCATCTATAGAGTCGATTTATTTCGCAATTTCAAAAAAAATCCATACCTTTGCAGCGCCTTTCGTCGTTACGATAGGAGTATGTGGAAAGATTTGACTGATTGCAAACCACAATAAAAAAGCGCTAAAACAGCACCATTTTTTATTTCAAAGCAACATTACAGCCAGTTTTTCCATTATTATACGTTAATTAAAATTAGTATAACAATGGGATTTTTATTTACATCTGAGTCGGTCTCAGAGGGACATCCAGACAAGGTGTCAGATCAGATTTCTGACGCAATTCTCGACGAATTTCTTCGTCACGATGCACGCTCAAAAGTTGCGTGCGAAACACTCTGCACAACAGGTCTTGTAGTTGTCTCGGGCGAGGTTCGCTCGGAGGCTTACGTCGACGTGCAATCTATCACGCGACGCGTAATCAACAAGATCGGATACGACCGTTCGGAGTATCAGTTCGACGGCAACTCGTGCGGCGTACTATCGGCTATACACGAGCAGTCGTCAGACATCAACCAGGGCGTCGTACGCGAGGAGGATGCCGAGCAAGGCGCTGGCGACCAGGGTATTATGTTTGGCTACGCATCCAACGAGACACGCGAACTTATGCCTGCAACACTAATGCTGTCGCACGTAATACTCAAGGAGCTAGCATCGATCCGCCGCGAGGGTGAGGTTATGACATACCTACGCCCCGACTCAAAGAGCCAGGTGACAATAGAGTACGACGACGACCGCAACGCACAGCGTGTTCACACGATCGTAGTATCGACACAGCACGACGAGTTCGACCCCTCAGAGAAGCTTATGCAGCAGAGGATATGCGACGACGTACGCACGATATTGATCCCACGCGTCAAGGCTCGTTTGGAGCGCGCAGGAGACAAACTCGCTGAGCTAATTGGCGACGACTACATCCTCCACGTCAACCCAACAGGCAAGTTCGTCATAGGTGGACCACACGGCGACACGGGTCTCACAGGTCGCAAGATCATAGTCGACACATATGGCGGACGCGGCGCACACGGTGGTGGCGCATTCTCGGGCAAAGACTCGTCGAAGGTAGACCGCTCGGCTGCTTATGCAGCGCGCCACATAGCAAAGAATATGGTCGCTGCAGGGATCGCCGAGGAGGTGTTGGTGCAGCTCAGCTACGCAATCGGTATCGCAGAGCCACTATCAATCTACGTGTCGACATATGGCAGCAACAAACTCTCGATCAGCGAGGGCGAGATCGCAAAGCGCATAGGCGATATGTTTGATCTACGACCAGCCGCAATAGTTAAACGATTTGGACTCAACAACCCGATCTTCGAGGCTACAGCGTCGTATGGTCACTTCGGAAATCGTCCATACACCAAACTGGAGAAGTTCTATGTGGGTGGCGCGATCGAGGAGCGCGAGGTGGAGTTCTTCGGCTGGGAGAGACTCGACGAGGTAGAGCGCCTAAAGGAGGCATTCTCGCTATAGTCACCACGACAACGCCTGCGCAGAGCAGTGTAAACGTACAAAAATAATAGGGGTGTAGCTATCTGCTGACACCCCTATTATTTTGTTTCGCTAAAGCAAACCGTCGCTCCTGAAGCTAAACTCGTTAGAGCTCGATATTATTATATGATCCAGCAACACAATGTCGAAGAGCGCTGCAGCGCTCTTGAGCCTCTGTGTCAGAGTATTATCCTCCTCGCTCGGAGTAACCGACCCCGACGGATGGTTGTGAACCATCACAATCTTCGTCGCCAGCAACTCCAACGCACGCTTCACTATCAGGCGGTGGTCGACGACAGTCATAGTGATGCCACCTTGACTCACGCGCTGCTGCTCAATGACACCATTCGACGAGTTCAGATAGAGCACCCAACACTCCTCGTGTCCCAACAACTCAAGTCGCGGACGAAAAATCTGCACCACATCGCCACTGCTCGATATGAAAAGTTGCTCCGCACCCGTCGCGACAGAGACCCTACGCCCCCACTCCGACGCAACCAAAAGGCGCATCGCTCGCTTCAGACCCATCCCATCGAACATTCGCAGACGCGACAGATCCGCCGTGCTAAGGTTCGTCAGCGACCCCGAGAAGTGATCCAACAGGCGCTTCGACAGCGACGTGTCGAGACCCTCAACCTCGTCTAGGAGCAACGACAACAGCTCGGCATCGGTGAGACTCTCAGCGCCGCGAGCAATAAATTTATCCTGAGCTATCGACATACTCTAATTGCGATTTGCGTCTTACAACTTACTGAGTGGCTCGACATTAGTCGATGCGTAGTTGTCGATCCGTCCCAACAGGATGTCGCTCTCCTCGTCGGATAGCGCCCCCTGCGACACCGATTGAGCCGCACGCTGCTCAGCCTCCTTCTTCGACTCGCCTACGCCGTGCCCAACCAACAACCCACCGATAAACACCGACGAGTGGAATAGTGGACGATTAACCTTCGACGCCGTGTCACTCTCGGTCTTAAACTCAATCTTGTGGTGCTCCTTTTGTGCCCACTCAATCAGGCGACTCTTGAAGTCCGTCTCGCTAATGAGGAGAGTGTTAATGTCGAGATACTGCGCATATATCTGGTTGATAAGCAACCTGTTGGCGAACTCATATCCCTGATCCAAGTAGATAGCGCCCATAAGTGCCTCAAAGGCGTCACCATCCACATTCTTCTGCATAACGCTGCCTGTGGAGCTAGCGATAAGATTCTGATGCAGCCCGAGCGACTTCGCAATTGCATTGAGCGACTGACGCGAAACAATCTTCGACCGCATCTGCGTCAAGAACCCCTCATTCTTCTCTGGGAACTCGATGTAGAGATAGTCGGAGGTGATAGCCTCGATCACAGCGTCGCCAAGATATTCGAGGCGCTCATTGTTGATCTGCGTGCCATCCTCCAACACTAAAGAAGCTGACTTATGAATCAAAGCCAGCTTGTATAGTTCTATGTTGTAGGGCGTGAAGCCCAACATATCGTAGAAAATAGTATAGTACTCTCCATCATCGCCGAATCGGCGCCTCCAAGCTCCAATAATACGGTCGATCATAATGTGTTAATTTTTAGAGAGTTAAATCTTACGGAATATGACGGTTGCATTGTGACCGCCAAATCCAAATGTATTGCTCAACGCCACATTAACATCGCGCTTCTGCGCAACGTCGAGCGTCAAGTTAAGTCTTGAATCAATCTGTGGATCGAGGTTCTTGCAGTTGATTGTCGGAGGGATAACTCCGCTCGTAAGAACCTTGATGCAAGCCAACGCCTCAACAGCGCCCGCAGCACCCAACAGGTGACCTGTCATCGACTTAGACGACGAGATATTGAGTTTGTAGGCGTGCTCTCCAAAGAGACCCTGCACAGCCTTCAACTCAGCTATGTCGCCAAGTGGTGTCGATGTACCGTGAACATTGATGTAATCTACGTCCTCTGGTGCTATGTCCGCATTCTTCAATGCGTCACGCATAGATTTGATGGCGCCCAATCCCTCTGGATGTGGAGCCGTAAAGTGGTGAGCATCAGCCGAGCAGCCGCCACCGATCACCTCGCAATAGATCTTTGCGCCACGAGCCTTTGCGTGCTCATACTCCTCGAAAACTAGTGCTCCTGCACCCTCACCGATAACGAAACCATCGCGATCTACGTCGAACGGACGCGACGCAGTTGCAGGGTCGTCGTTGCGTGTCGAGAGCGCCTGCATAGAGTTGAATCCTCCGACTGCAGGTTGATTGACAGGTGCCTCAGAACCTCCCGTCACGACCACATCAGCCTTACCCAAACGGATCGTGTCGAGCGCCTGGATCATACCGTGGTTCGACGACGCACAAGCTGAGACCGTACAGAAGTTCGGCCCCATAAATCCGTACTTGATCGAGATATAGCCAGCCGCAATATCCGCAATCATACGGGGGATGAAGAATGGGCTAAACCGAGGTGTGTTGCCACCCTCAGCATAACCCACGCACTCATCAAAGAAGGTCTTGAGACCTCCAATTCCCGAACACCAAATCACTCCGACCTGCTCCTTGTCGATACCCTCGCCGTCGATGCCAGCATCCTCTACAGCCTGTGTAGCGGCGATAAGACCATACTGTGTGTATTGGTCATATTTACGTACCTCCTTGCGATCGAAGTATTGTGTCCAATCGTAGTTTTTGATCTCACAAGCGAACCTAGTCTTAAATTTCTCTGCATCAAACTGAGTGATCGGCGCGCATCCGCTAACACCTGCCTCTAGGTTTGAGAAATACTCCTCTATATTATGTCCGAGCGCATTGATTGTACCGATGCCCGTTACGACTACTCTTCTTTCTGCCATTGTTGTCTAAGCCTAAATTTATTTCGTTTGCCACACCCTTAAAGAGTGTGAAAGATATTAAAAACTACCGATGTTGTTTGACTACTTGTTAGCCTCGATGTAAGCTACTGCCTCACCTACTGTTGTGATCTTCTCTGCGTCCTCGTCTGGGATGTTGATGCTAAAAGCCTTCTCGAACTCCATAATCAACTCAACTGTGTCGAGTGAATCTGCACCTAGGTGGTTTGTGAAGCTAGCCTCTGATACTACTGCTGACTCCTTAACACCCAACTTGTCAACGATGATCTCTGTTACTTTTGACTGAATTTCTGACATAACTGTAATTTTTTTAGTTTAATGAATTATTTGTTAATTTATATCTGTTCATTTTGTAGTTGCATCCACCTACAAACATCTCGATTTTTGTGATTTTGTAGATTTTTACACCATAATTTTGGGCAAATATAACACTTTTTTATTACTTTTGACTCAAAATTACACTTTTTTCTTCGTCGGAATAAATCTTTTTTTCACAACGCGCTATGAATCAGCGAAGTAGCATTTTGAGGAGAGGACGATTAAATCCGAAGAGATAACGAATAAGATGGATAACAATAAAAACAAATAATTTAGAGATGACTATTTACATTATAGGTATAGGACTTATCGGAGGATCGTTCGCCCACTCACTCCGCGACCACAAACTAACCGACCGCGTATTAGGTTTCGACGCCTCACCCTCCAATCTGCAGCGTGCACTAGAGATCGGACTGATCGACGAGGCTGCAGAGTTCGAGCAGGGCGTGGAGCAGTCCGACCTCATTATCCTCACCACACCAGTCGACGTCACACCAACCCTCGCAATAAAGGTTCTCAACCGCGTGCGCCCCGACCAGATCGTTATAGATATGGGATCTATCAAGGAGGAGCTCTGCGAGGTTGTCTCGATGCACGCCAACCGCAGCCGCTTCGTCGCAACACACCCAATGTGGGGTACGGAGAACAGCGGACCCGACGCAGCACAGAGGGGCGCGTTCGCAGGTCGCACAGTGGTGATCTGCGAGAGAGAGCGTAGCGACAGCGACGCAGTTGATTTTGTCGAGAAGATCTACACCACCATCGGTATGCCTATTATATATATGGACGCCGAGGAGCACGACACACACGTAGCCTACATATCCCACATATCTCACATCACGTCGTTCGCCCTGGCGCTGACTGTATTGGAGAAGGAGCGCGAGGAGCAACACATATTCGATCTTGCGGGAGGAGGATTCGAGTCGACCGTACGATTGGCAAAGAGTGCTGCATCCACCTGGGTTCCGATCCTTATGCGCAACAAATACAACGTACTTGAGGTTCTGCGCGAGCACATTCACCAGCTGCAGATTATGCGCAAAGCGATCGAGAGCAGCGACCGCGAGGCGCTATTCAAGATGATGGCAAAGGCGAATACTATCAACAAGATCATCAAATAACGGCATAACCTATGGCAGGTCTAGCTACACGAATAGGAGCAGCAGGCGAGCACGCCGCGATGCAGTGGCTGCGACAACGCGGCTATATGATACGCGACCTCAACTGGCGCGCAGGCAGCTACGAGCTCGACATCGTAGCGGAGAGGTATGGCGTAGTGCACTTTGTAGAGGTGAAGAGCCGCAAAACGGGCAGCTGGACAACACCCGAGCAGGCTATGACACAGAGCAAGCAACAGTCGCTAATCAAGGCTGCACGATCATATATCGCTCAATACCACATAAATAGCGAATTTCAATTCGATTTAGTTGCGGTTGAGATAAACCCCGACCTGACGTTTGACATACGATTAAGAGAGAGAGTTATAGATATTCGTTGGTAAATGTTTGGAACATAACGACAAAAAGAGTACCTTTGTGCGCGAATTGTGCGAATATCTTAGGTTACTGAATAGTTCGTTCACGATTTGAACAGAGAAAAACAACAAGAAGCTAAAGGCTAATGATACTATATAATATAGCACTACTACTCTACTCACTCGCGATACGAGTAGCGTCGCTACGCATCCACAAGGCTAAATTGTGGTGTGAAGGTCGTCAAGATCTATTCTCCAGGATGGAGCGTACGATCTCGAAGAGTGACCGTATCATCTGGTTTCACGTAGCGTCGTTGGGGGAGTTTGAGCAGGGTCGACCTCTGATCGAGAGGGTTCGCGCCTCACACCCCGACTACAAGATTCTTCTGACATTCTTCTCACCATCGGGATATGAGATCCGCAAAAACTATGATGGCGCAGATTATATATTCTATCTGCCGATCGACACGACGAACAACGCCCGCCGATTCCTCGACATCGTACACCCCGAAATAGTTATCTTCGTGAAGTATGAGTATTGGTTGAACCTACTCTTCGAGCTCCGCAATCGCAACATACGTAGCTATATTGTCTCGGCGATCTTCCGCCAGCAGTCGATCTTCTTCAAGTGGTGGGGATTTATGTGGCGCAATGCGTTGAGCTGTTTCGAGATGCTATTTGTGCAGGACGAGAACTCGAAGAGGCTACTCTGCGACATAGGCTACGACAATGTTGTTGTGGCGGGCGACACGCGCTTCGACCGCGTCAAGTCGGTTGCGGAGAAAACAACGAAGATCGATGTTGTGGAGCGTTTCAAGGGCGAGAGCGAGTTGCTGGTTGCAGGCTCTACGTGGCACGCCGACGAAGATATTCTCGCTACAGTTATGTCGCGCCACCGCGAGGTGAAGATGGTTATAGCGCCCCACGAAGTGGAGGAGTCAAACATTGCATACATCGAGTCACTCTTCGAGGGGTTATGTGTGCGTTACACGAGGGTTAACGAGGCGACAAACTTCGATGGTGTGCAGGTTCTCATACTCGACACTATCGGTATGCTCTCGTCGCTCTACCAGTATGGTGAGTGGGGATATATCGGTGGCGGATTTGGTGTCGGCATACATAACACGTTGGAGGCGGCTACATTTGAACTTCCGATTGCGTTTGGACCAAACTACAGCCGTTTCAAGGAGGCTGTAGATATGATCTCGTTGGGTGGCAGCTGCCCCATCACCGACGCAGAGGAGCTCGACACTTGGTTCACCGAACTACTGCGCGATCCTGCGAAACGGACGAAAGTGGGTAAGATCTCGGGCGAGTACGTCGCGACACGATGCGGAGCGACAACAATCATCGAGCAGACAATATTCGTCTAGGGCAGATAGGCAGCGTCAACGCCTCTCGCCACCAAATCTTTTGATATATAGCTCTATATCTCTCTTCAACAACTTGTAGAGCGAGCAGTTTGTGTAGTTCTCGTTGTCGAGCAACACGTCGCGAATGGATCGCTGCGTATTGTTGTAGTTGCTAATCTCATTTTTGAGTGCCGTGCCCTCTTTGGAGGAGGCTATGATACGTGCGAGAGCCATCTTTCGGAGCTTTTCGCAGACTGTGTTGAGCACCACCATCACCACATTATCCATCAACGTATGACCGTGCATATATAGGTAGCAGCTCTCGGGGGTTACACCTCTGTGTTCGATGCAGTCGCGATAGTGATCTATAGACTCCTTCATCTGCGGATACTCCTGTTCGAGTCGTGCTATGCGGCGCGCAATGTTGCGAGCCACCCACTCGATAGTTGCAGCACCACTCCCCTCTACCTCGACATACCCCAGCCTCACAGCGGCACGGAAGTCGGCGAGTATAAACACCCCCTCCGACGATAGTTGCGCAGAGTAGGAGTACCAGATGAACGCTGGATATATAGCCCTGGAGTACCCCTCCATAAAGAGCTCGAAGTCAAATATCTTGGTGTCGTTCTTCGTCGCCTTTACACATACGTTGTGGAGCGACGGAGCGTAGCACAAGAAGTTCTCGGTGGCGTAGGCATAGGTGTGAAACATAAACTCTGCGGAGTGTAGCAGGCGCGACTGCGGCGTAGAGTTGTGGAATAGGTGGTCGAAGTCGGAGTCGACACAGAGGAGCATATCGGGAGATGAATCGGGGATCATACCTAGCAGGATCTTCTTGCCCTTAGGCAGGTCGTGCCGCGTGGGAACAGAGATCTCGAATCGCAGCTGCGGAGTTGTGAAGTGGTCGAATATACCTCTCCAGAACGCCACATCCTCATACCCCTCGACAAATAGCCTCACGAGCCTCTGATTGGAGTCGACTGGGAGGGGCTGCGGAAGGGTGTCTCGGCTGGTTATCGTGTCACGATCGCCGTAACGTCGTTTGAGTCTGTGGAGGTAACTTCGCTTCATTTGGCATATTTTTAGGGGGTGACATCTACAAATATAGGATTTTTTTTGTAGATTTGCGTAAAATAAAAATAAAAGTTATGTCTAACAACGATTGGAAGTCGCGTTTGGGTATGGTCTACTCGACAAACCCCGACTTTGAATATAGCACAACCGACGATCTACAGGAGGAGAGTCTCTCGCCCACAAGTCAGGATCTGCGAATCTGGCTAGATCGCAAACAACGAGGTGGCAAGGTCGCTACACTCGTGCGCGGATTTGTCGGGACAGAGGGCGACCTCAAGGAGCTCGCAAAGATGCTCAAAAGCAAGTGTGGCGTAGGTGGTGCGGCGAAAGATGGCGAGATCATCATACAGGGCGACCACCGCGACAAAGTCGTAGACCTACTGACAAAAGCTGGATACAAAGCTAAAAAAGCAGGCGGATGATTAAACTGAAAAGAGAGATCGTCGCGACACTCGCAACCATCCTATTTGCCATAGCGCTGATCGCGCCCCCACAGAGAGTTGCGGCACAGTACTACACGTGGGGACCCGACGCTGCGTCGCTCAAGTGGAGCTACCTGACGGGGGAGAGTGGACGCATCATCTACCCCGACACGGTCGACTGCGTAGCACGCCGCACGCTCTACTACCTGGAGCATATAACCCCCGTCTCAAGTTTCGGATGGGCTGAGCCAGCTATGGAGATACCTATCGTTATGCACCCCGAGAACTTCGCGTCGAATGGTCTGGTTATGTGGATGCCCAAACGTATCGAATACCTCACCACGCCCGATGTCGACAACTTTTCGCAGCTATGGAACAAGCACCTCACAGCACACGAGTATCGCCACGCCGTGCAGTACAGCAACCTCAACCAAGGGGTTATAAAGATTCTCAGCTACATATTTGGCGAACAGGGGGCGGTGATGGGTCTTCTCTTTCTACCGATAACGATTATCGAGGGCGACGCCGTGAAGTTCGAGACATCGCTATCGGAGTATGGGCGAGGACTTCAGCCTAGCTTCTCGATGGGCTACCGAGCGATTGGTCGCGATATGCTGTCGCGCAAGAACATAGATCGCTGGTACTGCGGCTCTTATCGCGGCTACACCCCCGACCACTACGAGATGGGTTATCAGATTGTCGACTACACCTACACGCACTATGGCGAGAACATATGGCAGCACGTAGCGGAGTTCGGCGTGCGACGCCCCTACTACATCGTCACCTCGTCTGCGGCACTGAGCAAGTACTATGGAACCGACAACGAGAAGATCTTCCACAACACCTTCAACAACCTCTTCGACTACTGGGAGTCGCTTCCTGAGCGCCCCAACAGCACGGAGATAATCACACCGATCGACACGACAAACTTCACGACATACTCACACCCCATCCCCCACCCCGACAGAGGTATCGTCGCCCTAAAGAGCGACTACGACCGCAGCGACCGCTTCGTTGCCGTCGACCCCGAGAGTGGTGAGGAGGAGCGGATAGCCTACACGGGCGCAATCTCTACACGCCCCACGATGGGCGGCGACAGATTGTGGTGGAGCGAGTATCGCCACTCGAAACTCTATATGCAGAGGGTCAACTCCACACTATGTTATATGGATCTGGAGCGAGGCAGAACGCGCACCGTGAATGGCGCCAACAACACGCTCTACCCCACTGCCATCGGCGATTCGTCGACCAAACTAGCCTATGTGGAGTACGCCCCCAGCAGCAGCTACTCGATAGTCGAGGCTGAGGTGGCGGCAGAGAGAAAGCGCCTTCGCAACAAAAGTGCACTTCACGAACTCAGCAGGTTGACGATCCCCCAACCGACAGAGATACACGGTCTGGCGTGGGACGACAAGACGCAGAATCTATACTTCATAGCCACCGACGATTCGGGAATGTGGCTCGGCGCACTCGACAAAGAGTCGGAGCTAGGCTACAGGCAGCTACAGAGGGGTGCATACATCACCATCAGCGACCTACGTGCCGAGGGCGGACGTCTCTACTACGGCTCGATCGAATCGGGCTACGACGAACTCCACTGCTTCGACATAGCTAGTGGCGAGGAGGTGCGTGTGTCGCAGTCGTCATTCGGCGCGTTCGACCCATCTACCACCACCACAACAGACGAGGGAGAGCAGATCTTCGCCACCACCTACGACAAGTACGGCTACCACCTATCGCGTCAGAGACTAGACGACGTAGCGGAGGTGGTCGAAAGGGGTAGCACACCACAAAACATAGTCAACCCACCACGCACAGAGTGGAAACTTCTCTCGCTCGACACAGTGAACTACACCCCCGAGGTAGCACATCGTTCGAGAGAGGAGCACAAAAGTTGCAAGTACAACAAGGGGCTGAAACTCCTCAACATACACAGCTGGCTACCCGTTGCCTTCAATCCGTTCGACCTCTCGGCAGAGCAGGTGATGGATATTACGGCTGGGGCGACGCTCGTATCGCAGAATCTGCTATCGAGCACGGAGGCGTATGCGTCGTACGGCTACAGCGCAAAGGAGGGGTCGGTCGTCAATGGCGCGATCAACTACCGAGGTCTCGGTGTCGACCTCACCTTCTCGGCGAGCTACGGAGGCGATCAGATCGTCTACAACCCATTTGAGAACACAAAGATTAGCGACAAAAAGCACTACTCGTTAACCACAAGCGCCAACCTCCCCCTCTACTTCCAGAGGGGCTACCACAACCGCTACTTTGCGATGTGGGGGCAGTGGAACTACACGAATGGCGCAGTGTTGGATATGGACAATGGCAACAATCTATGGTCGACAGCGAATGGTCAACACCTCTTTAGCTACAGCAACTTAGGGTATCTCGTCGGACTCCACAAGCTGGCGTTCGGGCTGAGCTACTCCGACTCGGTACGCTCCGCATATCGCGACTACCAGAGCCCCTGGAGCTACACCCTAGCAGCAAGCTACGCAATGGCACCGACCAACAACAACTTCGCCGACCTGCTGAGCCTCTACGCAAAGGGTATGACGCGCGGACTCTTCGCCCACGACTCGTTCAGCGCAGCGGTATGCTACCAAAACTCATACGACGGAATCTACTCCTTCAGCTCAGTCTCGCTGCTACCACGCGGATTTAGCTCCACCGCGATCAACAACAACAACTACTACGCCACCTCGCTCAACTATCAGTTCCCTATCTGCTACCCCGACGGAGGCTTAGGCTCTATACTCTTTATTCGACGTGTCAGGCTCAACGTAGGGTTCGACGCGGCACAGTACGACAGCTACACGTATGGACGACAGCGAATCTACTCCTACGGAGGCGACCTAATCATCGACCTAAATCCACTACGAATGCCCGACACAGGCGTAACAAGCGTCAAACTCTCTCTCTACAAACCTAGCCGCGGCACAATGTCGTTTTCGTTTGGCATAGATCTACCATTTTAGTAGGAGCAATAACGTATAAATAGGGGAAGTTTCTCCCCTCAATTTGTTGTGAGCCTCGTGACTTGAGCGCAGCACCCTGTTTTTTCGTGCGTTTATCCTCTTTTGGGGGCTCTAATTTTGTGAAATCCAAAGAGATTTCGTATCTTTGCGCGGTTATGAGTAGAAAGATTTCGCGCAAGAGCGCAAGAGTATGGAGTGTTGCCCTGTGGGTGGTGGCGATGATACCTGTTATCATCCTCGTCACGATGCTCTATTGTGCACTCTCGGGTAGGTTCGGGCGTCTACCGTCGTTCGAGGAGTTAGAAAACCCCAAGAGCAATTTGGCAACCGAGATATACTCTGAGGATGGCGTTGTATTGGGCACATTCTTTATCGAGAATAGGTCGTATATGCAGTATGACGACCTCTACCCTAGCGACCCTGCGCAGCACCTCTCGCTCGACGGCTACGATGTCCCACCGATCATCGCGGCACTCATCGCCACGGAGGATGAGAGGTTTCGCGACCACGGCGGTGTCGACATACCATCGCTCTTCCGTGTGGGAATAAAGACTATAGCGATGCAGAACTCGTCGCAGGGTGGCGGTTCGACCATCACGCAGCAGCTCGCGAAGAACCTCTTTCCGCGCGACACTACACGCTACAAGAATAAGGTGGCACGTACTTCGAGCCTCGTGCAGTCGAAGTTCAAGGAGTGGATCACTGCGATCAAACTGGAGTACAACTACACGAAGGAGGAGATTGCTGTGATGTACCTCAACACTGTCGAGTTCGGGTCGAACGCATTCGGCGTGAAGTCGGCAGCAGAGACATTCTTCGGCAAGCAGCCAAGCGAACTCAACATACAGGAGGCGGCAATTCTTGTCGGCGTAGTGAATGCCCCAACAAGATACTCACCCGTGTCGAACCCCAAGAACGCGTTCGCACGACGCAACGTTGTCATAGGTAGAATGGCGTCGGCAGGTGCTATCACAGAGCAGATGTGCGACTCGCTTAGCTCGCTCCCTATCGAGCTGAACTACAGCCCCATATCGAACAACACGGGGGAGGCTACGTACTTCCGCGAGATGCTACGTCTGACGATGAACGCACAGCCGCCAAAGCGCAACCAATACAACACGAAGTGGGACTATGAGCAG
This sequence comes from Rikenellaceae bacterium, assembly GCA_047178665.1. Classification (GTDB taxonomy): domain Bacteria; phylum Bacteroidota; class Bacteroidia; order Bacteroidales; family Rikenellaceae; genus Alistipes. The sequence goes on from JBCQTK010000007.1 coordinate 63,213, forward strand.
GCTAAGAGACTCTATGAAGAGAACCCAATCTACGGCTGGTGCAACAAAAACCTCAAGAGCGACGGCACACCATACAACATCTATAGCGATGGATTGAGGATCTACACCACGATCAACTCGACAATGCAGCAATACGCCGAGGAGGCAATGCTAAAGCAGCTGCGACAGACGATACAGCCGATGATGGATGAGCAGGCGGCAGAGGCTGGGTCGATCTTCGTCGACGCCTCCGACGAGAGCATAGAGAGGATCGTACGTAACGCAATCCGCTACTCCGATCGCTACTTTCATATGAAGGATGCTGGCTACAGCAACGACGAGATATTGGCGAGTTTTGACGTAGCGTGCAAGACAAGGGTCTTTACCTACGAGGGTGTGCGCGACACTGTGATGACTCCGCGCGACTCGATCCTCCACCACAAACGAATTATGAGGGCTAGCTTCGTGGCAATGGAGCCACAGACGGGCGAGGTGAAGGCGTATATCGGAGGACCGAACTTCCGCTACTTTAAGTATGATATGGCGAAGCAGGGTAAGCGACAAATGGGATCGACCATCAAGCCACTGCTCTACACATTCGCTATTGACCACCTCGGTATGACCCCCTGCACGCAGGTGCCAAACCTACCAGTGACAATCGAGACAACAGGCGGGACACCGTGGTCGCCAAAGGAGTCGGGCAACGTGATATATAATGGCGAGAACTACCCTCTGAAGTGGGGGCTTGCGAAGAGCCGCAACAACTACTCGGCGTGGATTATGAAGCAGGCGAAGCAGCCGAAGGCAGTGGCTGACTTCATCCACAACCTCGGTATCAAGAGCTACATCGACCCTGTGTGGGCGCTCTGCCTCGGATCGTCGGAGTCCAACGTCTACGAGGTTGCAAGCACCTACTCGACCTTTGCCAACAAGGGAGTCCACACCGAGCCAATCTTCGTGACACGAATAGAGGATAAGCAGGGCAACGTAATCTCTACGTTCGTCCCACAGTCGCAGGATGCAATAAGCGAAAAGACAGCCTTCACGATGGTGAAGATGTTGGAAAACGTGGTGAATGGAGGAACAGCCGTACGCCTGACGTGGGCATATGGTATGTATAATATGGAGATTGGCGGCAAGACTGGTACGTCGCAGAAGAATCGAGATGCGTGGTTTGTGGCGGTTGCTCCGAAGTTGGTTGCGGCATCGTGGGTCGGCGGCGAGGATCAAGTTGTACACCTCAAGAGCCGAGGCGAGGGAAGTGTTATGGCGCTCCCTATTGTGGGTGAGTTCCTGACGAGCGTTTACAAAGATGGCAAACTGGGGATAGCGAAGAGCGACCGATTTAGCCGTCCGAACGGCATCAGCGACGATGTCGCCGAGTGTAAGTAGAGGGTGGCATAGATTTAGATTTAGCAAGTGGGCAGATTTAGCAAGAGATTAGATTAAGAGAGCAGATTAATTAAATATTAGAAGAACAAAAAAAATGAAAATTGCAATTGTTGGCGTAAGCGGCGCCGTAGGACAGGAGTTTCTATCAATCCTTTCGGAGAGAAACCTACCAATCGACGAGTTGGTACTCTTTGGTTCACCACGTAGTGCAGGCAGCACCTACACATTCAAGGAGCAGGAGCTCACGGTGAAGCTTCTACAACACGGAGATGATTTCAAAGGTATCGACATCGCATTGGTGTCGGCTGGAGCTGGTGCATCGAAGGAGTTCGCTGAGACAATCACTAAGTTCGGCACATTGATGATCGACAACTCAAGCGCGTTCCGTATGGATAACGACGTGCCATTGGTAGTGCCAGAGGTTAACCCCGAAGATGCGTTGAATGCACCACGCGGAATCATCGCAAACCCAAACTGTACAACTATCCAGATGGTTGTGGCGTTGAAGGCTATCGAGTCGTTGTCGCACATCAAGACAGTTCACGTATCGACATACCAGTCAGCGTCGGGCGCAGGAGCAGCAGCGATGGACGAGCTAGTAGAGCAGCAGGGTCAGTTGAGCCGCGGCGAGGAGCCTACGATCAACAAGTTCGCATTCCAGTTGGCGTATAACGTTATCCCACAGGTAGATGTGTTTACCGAGAACGGCTACACAAAGGAGGAGATGAAGATGTACAACGAGACGCAGAAGATTATGCACTCAGACATCAAGGTGTCGTCAACTTGCGTTCGTGTGCCAGTTATGCGCGCACACTCGGAGTCGATCTGGTTGGAGACTGAGAGCCCCGTTACACCAGAGATGGCACGCGAGGCTTTTGCCAAGGCTGAGGGTGTAGTGTTGATGGATGAGCCACAGGACAAAATCTATCCAATGCCACTCTTCATCGCAGGTAAAGATCCTGTCTATGTAGGACGTATCCGCAAGGACATCACCAACGATAACGGCTTGACATTCTGGTCCGTGAGCGACCAGATCAAGAAGGGTGCTGCACTAAACGCTGTGCAGATCGCAGAGTGGTTGATCAACAACAAGAGATAGTTAGATCTATATTCGGAATAGAGATGGGCGACACGACTGAAAAGTTGTATGTCGCCCATCTTGCATCTACCCCACTGTGTGGAGCAGCAATTGAGATGATGATGGGCGCAAAATTATGGTTGGAGTGGGGAAATTAAACTATATTAATACCATAAAGTCGAAAAAAGTGTAGTAATTTCAAAAAAAACTATATCTTTGTGGTCGATATAGTTTGTAAAATTAACAACTTTAGCTCGTGCAGCAAATTGCAACGAGCGTAAAATATTTATATTAGGAAGTATTATGTGTGGAATAGTATGTGCATTTGATCTCAAGAACCCTACGAAACAGCTGCGTCCGCAGGTGCTAGATATGGCGAAACGCATTCGTCACCGTGGTCCAGACTGGTCGGGTATCTATGAGAATGAGAGAGCAATTTTGGCGCACGAGCGTCTATCTATTGTCGATCCAGAGTCGGGCAAGCAGCCCCTCTTCAGCAAAGATGGTAAGCTAGTCTTGGCTGTAAATGGAGAGATCTATAACCACCGCGAAATTCGCCAGGAGTTCGAGGGACGATATGAGTTTTTGACAAATTCAGATTGCGAGGTTATCCTAGCGCTCTATCGCGAGAAGGGTGTCAACTTTATGGAGGATCTCAACGGAATCTTCGCCTTTGCACTCTACGACATTGAGAACGACATCTTTATGGTGGGACGCGACCACATCGGTATCATCCCACTATACCAGGGCTACGACGCCGACGGCACCTACTATGTAGCATCGGAGTTGAAGGCACTCGAAGGATACTGCACAACGATCGAGGAGTTTATGCCTGGTATGTACTACTGCAGCAAGGACGAGGCGCCAGTTCAGTGGTACAAGCGCGACTGGGAGAGCTACGACGTCGTAAAGGATAATGAGTCGAGCATAGCAGAGCTTCGCAAGGCGTTGGAGGATGCTGTTGAGCGACAGTTGATGGCTGACGTACCATACGGAGTATTGCTCTCGGGCGGACTCGATTCGTCGATCATATCGGCTGTAGCGAAGAAGTTCTCGGCAAAGCGTATCGAGACAAATGGCTCTGAGGGCGCTTGGTGGCCACAGCTCCACTCGTTCGCGGTAGGTCTCATCGGATCGCCCGATTTGGCTGCAGCACGCAAGGTTGCGGATCACATCGGATCTGTACACCACGAGATTCAGTTTACTGTGCAGGAGGGATTGGACGCCGTACGCGACGTGATCTACAACATTGAGACGTATGACGTTACGACTGTTCGCGCAAGTACACCGATGTACCTACTCTCACGCGTCATCAAGTCGATGGGTGTGAAGATGGTGTTGAGCGGTGAGGGTGCAGACGAGATCTTCGGCGGCTACCTATATTTCCACAAAGCACCTAGCGCTGAGGAGTTCCACAAGGAGACAGTCCGCAAGCTCGGTATGTTGCATATGTTCGACTGCTTGCGTGCCAACAAGTCGTTGTGCGCGTGGGGCGTAGAGGGTCGTGTGCCATTCCTCGACAAGGAGTTTATGGATGTGGCGATGCGCCTCAACCCAAAGGATAAGATGATTACACCAGAGCGTATGGAGAAGTGGATCTTGCGCAAAGCGTTTGAGGACTACTTGCCCGAGAGCGTCGCGTGGAGACAGAAGGAGCAGTTCTCGGATGGCGTAGGCTACAGCTGGATCGACTCACTCCGCGACCTTACGTCGTCGCAGGTGAGCGACGAGGAGTTTGCGACAGCAGCGGAGCGCTATCCAAAGAATACGCCAATGAGCAAGGAGGAGTACTACTATCGCACAATATTCGAGAGTCACTTCCCATCGGAGGCGGCAGCAATGTGTGTACCTTCGTTGCCATCTGTAGCGTGCAGCACACCAATCGCATTGGAGTGGGACGCAGCATTTAAGAATATGGCAGACCCATCGGGACGCGCAGTAAAGGGTGTTCACGAGCAGTCGTACGAGAAGATATAGAGGTTACAAATGGTCAATAGAGAGAGAGTGGTAGATCGGTCAATACGATTTGTCACTCTCTTTTTTTTTACATTTATACGCTAGAACCAAAAAAAAACGTTATATTTGAAAACCCACTGCCCCACACAACAAATATGTGCTTAAAAGTTGTGACAGCAGCGATAAAATAACATAGCATTAACACTAAATAGCGGATATATATATACCTTCGCAGCACTGAAGCAACAACGATAAATGGATATTACCACAGCAGAAGAACCCAAGAAGTATAAGACAGTCGTCATATCTGACGTCCACCTCGGTTCGAAGTGGTCTAAGACAAAGGAGGCGACCGCATTTGTACGCAACAACAGTTGTGAGACGCTGATTCTGTGTGGCGACATCATAGACGGATGGGCTATTATGCGAGGCAACAAGGTGAAGTGGCGCAAGCGACACACCGACTTCATAAAGGCTCTGCTCGACATATCCCACACAACCCGTATCATCTACATACGAGGCAACCACGACGACTTTTTGGATCGTATCGTCCCGATGAACTTTCTCAACATTGAGATTGTGAAGGATCATATCCACGAGAGCTGCGGCAAACGCTACTTCGCTCTGCACGGAGATCTCTTCGACTCCGTGTCGTCGAATATGAAGTGGCTCGCTAAGTTGGGCGACATCGGCTACTCACTACTGCTGATGTTCAATCGCTACTACAACCAGCGCCGTATCCGCAGGGGACAACCCTACCGCTCAATTGCACGTATCATCAAACTACGTGTCAAGGCGTCACTCTCGTTCATCGACAAGTTCGAAGGTCACATCACCACGCTGGCAAAGACCAAGGAGTGCGATGGTGTAATTTGTGGACACATACACTACCCCGAGATCAAGGATATAGATGGTGTGACATACCTCAACTCGGGCGACTGGGTCGAGTCGCTCTCTGCACTAACCGAGGACTTCGACGGCAACTGGTCAATACACTTCGAGGAGGTAGATCGTCAAACGCTGAAATTCAACAACATAGACAAGGAGTAGCGGAGTCACTGAACACACAGGGCAAACGCACTGTTCGAAAGACTCACTCACCTTGATAACAAAGAGGCTGTCCAAAAACGAAAGTTTAGGACAGTCTTTTTTTGCCCAATAATTTGCATTATTCCACGATTTTTCGTATCTTTAAGGTGTTGAATAACAGCATATTATTATGAAATTCAAAG